>CAZZHF010000331.1:0-3232 GCA_964653545.1 uncultured Gammaproteobacteria bacterium
GCCTGCTCGCTCTGTTGCGCCAGATCGCGCTTGAAGGCCAGATTGCCGGCCGTCGTCAACGAGATGTCGAACGACCTCATCAGCGCTGCGGCCGAGATGAGCATCACCACCAGCACGATGAGGCTGATGATCAGGACGGCGCCGCGTTGCCCGCGACGCTTGGCCGGGCGCAAGACGGTATGCGTGTGTCGATGATTCATGGTCAGGGGCGTAGCAACAGGTTGCGGACGGGGACCGTGAGCTCGATCGTGCGGTGGCGCATCGTTTGGTCTGCGGCGGCGATGGTCACGGTGCGTGTCAGCGCTCCTGGGGTGCCTCCACTGCTCAGATCTGCGAAGAGGTTGAGCGTCGCAGGCGCCACGTTCTCCCGTTCGACCAGGGAAGACCGCATGACCAGCCCGAGACGCACGGCCACGATGCGCCGCAGGTTCGCGGCCGAGGCCGCAGAGCCGTCCATCAAGGCCGCACCGCCCCAGGTCGTGCCGGTGGGGGCCACCCAGTCGTCGATCACGCCGTTGTCGTTGGTGTCCACGCCATACACCGCACGCAGGGCGACCACACCTTCGGCCAGCGGCAGCGGCGCATTCTGACCGTTGATGAGCAGCAGGTCGTAGCTGAACAGCGTGCTGTTGTCGCCGACGCCGAACAGCTGGAACTGGGGTGTGTTGTTGGCGATGTTGCCGATGGCGAACGCGTCGGTATTCGACAGCGATGCCAAGGTGGCCATCGACGTGTTGCTGCCGCTCGCTGTGTAGTACGCACCCGCCGTGTCGAAAGGCAGAGCCTGCGTGGCGCCGCCGACGAACCCGGCGGTCAGTTGGGTGAGCAGACACTCGCCGGCGCCCGCCAACATCACGAGGTCGCCACCGCGAAAGCCGATCGTGTTGTTGAGGCGCCATTGATTGGCCGCCACGTCGGTGCCGGTGCGCGGCAGCAGCGAGGCTGGCGACTCGCCGAAGCCGGCCGAACCGCTCATCACCATCAAGACATCCGAGCCCGCGCCCGACACGCCCTGGAAGATCACGATCGGCGCAAGACGCAAGGTTTGAGGCACGCCGGCAAACGGAGCGGGCAGCGCGGCCGCGCGAGGCCAAGTCTGGCTGGCAGGCAACTGTGCGTTCAGGCGGCAAGCCCCCACACGGGTCCACCCGTCCGCAAACCCCGAGCCGGCGCTGCGGATCAGGCGGTCAAGCGTGTAGGCCGCATAGGCGCCGGACTGGTTGGCGTCGTTGAGCGACACCGAGGTTCGCTTGCGTCCCTCGCTGGCTGCCAGTACGCCAAATACCGCGAGCGTGACGACGAGGCCAATGGTCACAGCAACAAGCAGTTCGACAAGCGAGAAGCCGCGCAGACTCCGCGGGATCGACGGTCGGGCGCGAGACTGGCTCATGTCACCTCCTCGGTCGTCAGCACGACCTCGGTCACCAACTGACTGGTGAGCGTCGAACGCGGCTGTTGCCATGTGATCGTGATCAGCGCCGTGTTGCCGGCGACCGTGATCGTGGCGGTACCGCTGGGCAGTCCCTGTGTGGTTGCGTCGGCTACCCGCGTCTGCCACGCCGTGATCTGTGCCGTTGGCAGTGTGACCGTGCGGGCCAGACGCATCTGCGCGGCGAGGTCGTCGGCCAGCAATGCTGCACGATTGCGGTCCTCCGCGTCGACCGAATACTGGGTAGCGCGGACCTGCATCGCCACCAGACCGAGGATGCCGAACGAGAAGATCAGGACGGCAACCAGCACCTCCAGCAGCGTGCTGCCGCGCTGAGTGTGTGACGATCGCTGGGAGGCAGAGTGTTTCATTAAGAGGCTCATCCCTCAGCACCCATCAGGATTGGTGGCGGACAGAGTCTTGGCGGGGTCGCACATGCGCACACGTCCTCCCAAAGATGCGGTGACACGGAGCGCCCGGTCGACACCCGCCACGGCGTTGACATGCGCAATGTCATAGGTCACGTTGGGCGCGGTGGGGTCGATCGCGCATCCCTCGGTTGCATCTGCTACCTGCTGGCCTGCGGCGTTGAAACACACTGCACTGGGGCCGTTGATGTTGACGCCAGCCACCACGCCGGCCAACGCCCCGCTGCGAACGAGTTCTGCCGCCTCGCCAGTGATCAACGTCAGTGTGCGGACGCCCCAGTTGCTGCCGTTGACAGCCGCAGCTGAGGTTGCTGTCGGGTTCGCGACATTGGTCAGGAAGAAACTCACGGTGCGGTTGCGTCGCACGGCCTCAGCTTGCGCCAATCGCAGGCCGTCCTGCAGCACCTGAGACGTAGTGCGCACGCGCGTGTTGCGGATCCAACTTGTGAATGATGGCGCCGCAACGGCCAGGACGATCGCCAAAAGAGTGACAGTGACCATCAACTCCACCAGCGTGAAGCCGCGAAAGCGACGGACCGTCAACATCAGCACAGTCCCTTCTTGACCAGCCAGCATGCGCCACCCGTCGTCCAGCCAGTGACCGTCGTCGTGGTTGCGCGCACATCGGCCTCGGTAACTGTGAAGCCAAAGTTGGCGACCGGACCATTGCCGGTCGCCAGCAGCGTGTACGTGGTGGCCGTCGGGCCTGCGGAGCAAGTCACTACGAAGTTTCCGAAAGTCCGCGTTGCGACAGGACGTGCGCAAGGCGTGGTGAAGGCGCCGACGGTCGCATAGGTCCGGTTGTCTTGGAAATGGCGCTCCATTTCGGCCCGCATGGACGCCAGCCCGTTGGTACCGTCGACCAGTCGCCCACGCAAGATGTAGTCGCGATAGCTCGGATAGGCGATGGTCGCCAAGATCCCGATGATCGCGACGACGATCATCACCTCGATGAGCGTGAAGCCCGACTGCCGCTTGAAAATGAATCGTCGCATGTGCCTGTCCCGTTCCGGTTCGCTGGCCTGAAGGCCTGGATCGCGCAGGCCAACTCGGATTTGTTGATCGGAGAGCCGCTGCCCCATGACAGATCGCGGATCCGCTTGCAAGCAGTATGGGTGACGTTGCCGATCGTGCCCATGAAGCATGTCACGCAATCGGCAGGAGGCCGGGCGGGAACCGGATGAAGTGCCGCCTGCGGTCGACGAACGGTCGGAGGGCGTCGCGCGGCCGGCACGGCTGCACGCCTTGAAGGCGAGGGGCCTGCGGCTAGGCCGCGCAGTGCAGCAGCCTCACATGTCTTGCCCAACATGGGCCGCCGCGAGCGCCTGCTGCACCCCCGCCGGCGCCGCCTGGTAGTGGCTGAAGCGCAGGGTGT
>CAZZHF010000332.1:0-3205 GCA_964653545.1 uncultured Gammaproteobacteria bacterium
GAGGACGCGATTCCCAGGTCTTGCCGCCATCAAAGGTTTCCAGCATGAAACTGAAGGATCCGGCGGCGATGCCATGCTCATTATTCTCAAACCATACGCTCAGCAGAGGCGTTTCGGCAGGCGGATCGGAATATTGCATCTCCCAGGTCTCGCCGCCATCGGCAGTGTGTATCACCACCGTGTCATG
Source organism: uncultured Gammaproteobacteria bacterium (assembly GCA_964653545.1). GTDB lineage: Bacteria > Pseudomonadota > Gammaproteobacteria > Immundisolibacterales > Immundisolibacteraceae > Immundisolibacter. Next base: position 188 of record CAZZHF010000332.1, read on the forward strand.
CCCAACCGCCCAGCCATTTTTTTCATCGGTGAAATAAACCGAGGTCAATGTAGTGCGTGTGGGTACTTTTTTTGCCTGGCGCCAGGTCACACCGGCATCATCCGATAAAATCACATGCCCCCAATGCCCGACGGATATCAGGCGATTGCCGGCCTTGGTCACCCCAAGAAGCAGGCTTTTGGTGGCCAGATCCGACGGCACCGCCTCTTCGACAACGGCCTTTTCAGGTGTCGGCTGGCCCATTCTGTTAGCGGCCTGCGCAGGCATTGCCAGATTAATTGCCGTAAATAATACAGCCATCCCGCAGCCGAACATATTTAATTTGAACTTCCCCATACGCATAGCGTTCCCTGCCCTTATTACCGGCGCTTCTGGCGCGCCCTGTTGTGGCCAATCTAATAGCCGATGTCGTTGCAAGACTCCAGTACGGAAGACGGGTTTTCCTGATTTTGACAAAAAAAGCGCCCTGGAACCAGGTCCCGGGCGCTTTTTATTTCAATTCAGGCCTTTAGAAGGCATAGGCGATGTTGATGGACGCAAAATCGCGGTCATCCAGCGGGGCGTCGGGGCCGAAATTGGCCGTCCAGCTGACCGAACCCGTCCAGCGCGACTGATAGTTCGCCGCCAGGGACAGGCCAATCGCCTTGCGTTCAGCCATGTAATTGCCCAGCGGGGACGGTGTGCGCCCGCCCATATCCCAGCGCCAGGAAACTTGCGGCACCAGGTTGACCGGGCTGCCGAACACACGGTTATAGGTCATGTTGAAGACGCCCTGCGCGCCCCACGAGAACGGGGTGGCCCAGTTGGTCGGTCCCTTCAGATCGGCGTTCAGCTTGTAGGTCGCGGCTGCAATCGGGTTCAGCAATCCTTCACTGCCGCTGGCGGCAATGGCGGAACTGGTGGAAATGCCCGGCACGAATACCATGCCGACTTCCGTCACGATCGCCCCGCCATCAGCTCCCATCACCGACACGATCGGGTTGGAGCCGAAAAGCGCCGAGGTGATGGTGGCTTGCGCCGTGAACACGTCTTCCTTCGGGATTTCGATATAGCCGTCGGGACGCACATTCGACGCATCCAGCACCGAGGCGCGGGTTTGCGGCGTGATCGGGGTCGGCACGGCGCCGGTTCCCGAGTCGATATGACGGGCAAACAGCACGTCACCCGCAAGCGCATTGGCCACATTGGAGCTCTGCGCCGCATTTTCCACGTCGACAGAGATATAGCCGAGACGATTCGCCACCTCAACCAGGCTGGCTGCTGTGCCCGCCGGGAATACGACAGAGGTCGTGCCCGCCGGATTGGCCGCACTCACGGCCGGAGGCGTGCCAAGCGTGGAGCCGCCAAGACCGATCAGGGAATTGGGGCCCGGAGGGGCGGCTGTCGTGCCGCCGGTGCCGGCCAGAATACTGGCTGGTGTCACGGTGCCACCTACCAGGCTGGCAGGCGTGAACAGGTTTGCCGGCAGATCGGCAACCGTCAGCCTGCCCTGTTGCGCCAGCGCCGCTGCCCGTGCAAGGCCGGGCGTGGTCGGAATCGCCGCCGCGCCGGCGGCATAGGAACCGGGAAGCGCGCTATAGACGCCCGCAACCCCGGCCTGCGCAGCCTCGATCTGGGCAACGGTAGCGAAATTGACGAATTGTGCGCCCGATCCGCCCGCTGCCGACTGGTTGCTGGCCTGCAAACGGGTCGTGTTGAAGCGGCCCGGTGAGATTTCAACATTGCGCGATGGCGCCGTCGGTGAGCCAACGCCCGCGGGCAGATCGGCGCCCGTGGCGAAGGCCGTGCGGCCATCCAGATCGGCAAACAGCGCTGAAACTTCCGAACCGACATAGCTCAAGGGCTGATCGTGACGATAGGTCGCCTCAGCCTGGAACGCCAGGGAGCCAAGCGTGGTGCTCATGCTGGCGCCCACCAGCTTGATGTCCTCGGGATATTCCAGCCGGTAGTTTTGCGTGTTGGCGATAACTGCGGCCAGCGAGGCCTCGATGGTGCCGGTCAGGCTGCGCAGACGCGCCATATTGTTACAATTGGTATAGCCGCCGGGATTGCGCAGATCCACATTGGAGCGGTTTCTGGCATTGTCGCCCGGGATAAACGGACGGCCTGTGGCCGAGGGTATGCCCTGGGCCTGAAGCTGAACACCCACCTGCAACGGACCCGCGAGCACGTTACAGAATGTCTGCACCGCTTCATACTGGTTGACCGGCGTCGGGCCGGTAGCCGGGCCATAGGGCGCGCCCGAAGCAGCAAGTTGCGGCGCAAGCACGCCCGCCGCGACGTCGGCTGCGTTGGGTGCGGCAAGAGCCGCATTAAAGTTGCCAAATTCCAGCACCGAAGCCGTGCCGCCATCCGCCTGCGGTGTGCCATTGGTGTTGATCTTGCCGATATAATCGCGGCCCTGCGGGGTAACCGTGGTGCCGGTGCCAATGCTGACCGCGCGGGTCACATCGGTGCGGCTCTGCGTCAGGATCGGCAGGCGCGAATGATAATTGATGAAATACAGGCCGAACTCCATGCCATTATTCCATTCTTCGTTGAAGTAACGAAGTGCGAAACCGAACTCGCCGCCATCATCGGCGTTCTTGTCATTGGCGCGTTCAACCGACACGGACGGCACGTTGACCGACAGACGGCTCTGCCAGTAAATATCCGTGTCGAGGCCGTTGGCGATCTGGAACGGATTAAAACGGTCATCATCGCCAAAATCCGACGTGCCCGAGCGAATCGGCTGCGAGCCGCGGCCGATAATGTCGGCACTGCTGAAATAGGTGCCGGAGGGATCGGGCACGATATTGTCGGCCTTGAACTGATAGAAGCCTTCAACACTGAAATTATTGGGCAGGCCCAGCGCCGCCTTCGCCGCCAGAATCGGCGTGAAGAACTCCTTCACTTCGGAGCCCGGCTTACGGGTCGCCGCCACGTCGATCGGATTGATCACATTCAGGCCGTTCTGGATGAAGGTGCTTTCGCCCCAGCTGATCACCTGGTTGCCGCCGCGCAGTTCCAGCGGCAGGC
>CAZZHF010000333.1:0-3184 GCA_964653545.1 uncultured Gammaproteobacteria bacterium
CCGCTAGCTCAGTTGGTAGAGCAGCTGACTCTTAATCAGCGGGTCGTAGGTTCGAACCCTACGCGGCCCACCATATAAACAGGCAGTTACGGATTGAATCCCGTAACTGCCTGTTTTTTTTTTGCGGCATGTAGCTACTGATTACCCAGTATCGGGTAGATGGTGTCGGTTCGCTTTCTTGGTCGGCGGCGCCGGTTTACTTCGAGCTGCGCGTGATTTCCCACGGGGCGATGTCCCCCGGCACCACGGTGAACAGGGGGTGCGGTTCCAGCGCCGGATGGCATGTGAGCCGTTCAAGCCAGGTGGCGGCGCGCAGCCGCAGCTTGCCGGTCAGGTGCTGCCACTCGTAGGTGAGCTGGCTGGTGGTGACCGGCAGCATCGGGCTGGTTTCGGAGCTGCGAATTTTGCCGGCGTCGAACCGGTAGCCGCGGCGAACAGCCTCGGCGTGAATGGGCCACAGATATGCCGCGATGCTTTGCGGCGGATCGGCGCACTGCCGGAACCGCTGCAGCTGCGGATGATGGCGGTAGCCACGCGTCCGGCCATTGAGCACCGCCTGCGCCAGCAGGGCCTCGCGTCACGCAGCCACCAGGCCGCTGGCATCGAGGTAGCGTGGATGTAGGGACCACAGGCGCATGATCAGTCGATTCTCGCGCCGCTGGCCTTGTGGCGAAGCTGCTGCGCCAGCTGTTCGAGGTCCTTGAAAATCGTCACGCCCGCGGGCGGGCGCTTCAGGCGCAGGGCCGACCTGCCGCCGCACCAAAGCTCGGTGGCGTCCGGCAAGTGCAGGCGCAGCTGCCGCACGCCGATACGCACCGCGCCCGGGTCGAAACACTCGGAGAACGACAGGGCGACGATGCCGGTGCGGTAGGCACGCGCGGCGGCGGCGATCTGGCTTTCTGGTGTCTGGGCGCCGAGCCAGACGCAAGCGGCGCCCTCAAGGCGCATCAGCGCTTGCGCCAGCATGAGGCCAAGCGTGTGCGGCTCGCCGCTCAGGGTGGTCAGCAGCACTCGCGGGGCCTCGATTCCCGCTGGTAGCTGCGCGATGGCTTCGCGCAGCACGGTGTCGAGCTGCATCGAGAAATGGTGCTCCTCGAACACCTCCAGATCGCCCCGTGCCCAGCCGTTGCCGACGCTGCTGAGCATGGATGGTGCGGCGTGGGTGACGAACTGCCGCAGGCCGTCCCGCAGCAGGCGGGTGCGCAGTTCCTGGCGCAGCCCGTTGTCGTCGTGCCGCTTGATGACGTCCAGCAGGGCCGGGTCGATGTCGCCGATGGTGGGTTGAAGCTGTGCCGCCTGTTCCAGCGCTTCGGCGCTCAGCGTCAGCACCTGACCCGGGCGCATGCCCTGATCCATCAGGCGGCGCACCTGCCGCAAGCGTGCGACTTGCTGCGCCGGATATCGGCGTTCACCGCGCGGGTTGCGCACCGGCTTCGGAAAGCCATAGCGCCGCTCCCACATCCTGAGGGTGTCTTTGGCGATTCCGGTCTCGAGCGCCAGGGCGGCGATCGACAGATGAGAAAGGTCCATTTGTCTATGGCAAATATTTGACAGAACGAGGTTTGGTGCCTATATTGGCTGAAAAAATTTTATTTGTCTATGACAATTTGTGGGGGCCGACGAGTGATCAACACACCCGGACCCGTTTCGGTGGCTTCGATCGATTCACAGACCGACGCGCTGCATGCCGGCACAGGGCCAATGCAGTTCGACATCGTGATAATCGGAGCGGGGCTGCACGGCGGGCTGATCGCGCTGGCGCTGCTCGACGCCGAGCCGGGTCTGCGCCTGGCGCTGGTCGAGCGCGACGCCCGGCCGGCCGGCAATCACACCTGGTGTTTCCACCTCGGTGACGCGCCACCGGATGCGGGCGCCTGGTTCGAACGCCTGCCGCTGATTCGCTGGCCGGGCTACCAGGTGGCGTTTCCGGGCTTCGCACGCGCGCTCGACCTGCCGTATTGCTGTCTCACGTCCGACGGCCTGGCTACTGCGCTGCAGGATGCCTTCGCCGGCCACGAGACGGCGCGGCTGATCACCGGCTGCGCCGTGCAGGCGCTGGATGCCGGTTCGGTCACGCTGGCCGACGGCCGGCGCCTGCACGCCGCGCTGGTGATCGACGCCTGCGGACGCAGCGACGTGGGGCGTGGCGGTTATCAGAAATTTCTGGGGCTGGAGGTGGAACTGGCTGCCGACAGCGGCCTCAACCGGCCGCTGCTGATGGACGCCTGCCTGCCGCAGGGGCCGCAGTTCCGCTTCATGTACGTGCTGCCGCTGGCGCCGCGGCGGCTGCTGATCGAGGACACCGCCTTTGCGCGCACGCCGGATATGAACGCCGCCGCGCGGCGGGCGGCAATCCACGCTTACGCGGTCGCCCGCGGTTGGGTTATCCAAAGCGTGCTGCGCGAGGAATGCGGCGTGCTGCCGATGCCTTGGCGCGGCCTGCCGCCGGCCCCGACGCGGCCACTGAAGGTGGGCTACGGCGGCGGCTGGTTTCATCCGGCGACCGGGTATTCCGCGCCCTGTGCGCTGCGCATGGCCGGTCTGCTGGCGCGGCACTGGCGCGCCCCACACGCCGCCCTGCAACGCGAATGGCGGCGCCATCGGCGCCAGTTTCGGCTCGGCCTGCTGCTGAATCTGCTGGCATTTCGCGGCTTTGCGCCGGATCTGATGTGGCATCCGTTTGCCCGCTTTTATCGGCTGCCGCTGGCTACCATCGGGCGGTTCTATAGACTGCAAAGCACGGCCGTGGACGTGGCGCGCCTGCTCCTCGGGCGCCCGCCACGCGGCTTTGGCAGTGCCTGGTGGCGACTTGGAAAAACTCGGGAGGTTCGCCCATGAAAGCGATCGTGGCAGTCAGTCGCAGGTCCATGGTGGCGCCGGGCGACCCACCGCTGCAGCGCGCGCTGCGACAGACGGCGCGGCAGACGGAGCCGTTCGATCTGGCCGACTTCTTCGATCGCAAGCTGCCGACGGTCATGGGGGTGGAAGCTTCCGCCACGCCGTCGTGTCAGGCAGTCTGGCAGGGCACCCTGTATGGGCCACTGCGCGAGTTTCTGGGTCGTCCGAGCAAGAACCTGCGGGCGCGGCTGGTACAACACGGCTGGCGCCTGGGCGGTGGACACGGCGCGGCGCCGTCAGACCTGTGCCTGTTGCCGGAAATCCTGCACAGCGCGTCGCTGATCGT
>CAZZHF010000334.1:0-3137 GCA_964653545.1 uncultured Gammaproteobacteria bacterium
GGTGGATCCCGCGCAGGTGGTCTCGCCGTCCGGCAGCGCGCGGTTGCAAGGCAACCTGGCGGACTGGTTACTGACCCTGGATGCGGTGTTGCGGGCGCAAGGACAGGCCGGAACACTGACCGCGCGCGTGTCCGGCGACAGCACGGCGGCACGGGTGCAACAGCTGACGGCCCGGGTCCTGGGCGGCAGCCTGGACGGGCAGGGTCTGGTGCACTGGTCGCCCGCACTGGGTTACAAGCTGGATCTGCGAGCCGCTGGATTCAACCCCGGCCTGCTTTTTGCACAGTGGCCGGGACACGTCGATGCGGTGCTGTCAGTGGCCGGGCAGGGCGAGCAGCTGGCGCTGCGCCTGTCGGAGCTGAGCGGCCAGCTGCGTGGCCAGGCGCTCGGCGGCCGTGGCGCCCTGGCCTGGAACGCTGGAGTGCTCAGTCTCGACGAGGTCGCGGTGCAGATGGGGCGGGCACGCCTGCGCGCGGATGGCGCGGTCGGCCTTGGCAAGCCGCTGCGGGTCGATCTGTCGGTGCCGGCAGCCGGAGAGCTGCTGCCTGGCGCGCGTGGAAGCCTCACCGCCATGCTGCGCCTTGAGGGGCCCGGATTCGCCCATGCCCGGCTGAAGCTTGATGCCGCGGGCCTCGGTTACCGTGACTTGGCGGCGAAAAGCCTCAGTGCCGACATTGATCTGGACCGCCCGCAGGACGTCTTGCGCCTGCGTGTGGCTGCCGGTGACGTCAAGCTCGCAGAGCAGCGGCTGGCGCTGCGCCTGTCCGCCGATGGCAAGGCCGGCGCCCATGATGTGCAGATCGACGTGGAAGGCGGCGACTGGCAGCTGGCCCTGGCGGGTTCGGGCGCGGTGCTGGATGACGGCTGGCGAGGCCGGTTCGCCACCGGCAGTGTGAATGGCCTACCGCCGGCGCGCTGGAATCTAACCCAGCCGCTGGCCCTGGAGCTGCGCCGTGCGCAACAGCTGCTCGGCCAGCACTGCTGGCAGGCGCAGGAGGCGCGCTTTTGCGCCGGGGGCAGCCAGATCGACCAGGTGCTGCAACTGGCGGCCGAGTTGCAGCGTCTGCCATTGGCGGGTTTGATGGGTCCGGACGTCAACTTGGACAGTAGCCTGGGGGGGCAGCTTGACCTGCGGCGCGCCGATGGCCTGTTGTTGGGTGAGGCCCGCCTGGATGTCCCGGCCGGCCGTCTGAGCTTGTCGGCACCGGATGGCGAGCCGCGTGAGTTTCAGCATGGCGCTGCGGTCTTGAGTGCCCGCTTCGGCGCTGATGGCACCGACATGGCTGCGCGCCTTGCCGGAGTTGGCGCTCCCGACCTGATTTCCGCTTCTGTGCGCCTGCCCGCGTTGCCCGGGCTGCCGGGTGCGCCGTTACCGCTCAGCGGCGTACTGACGGCGCAGCTGCCGGACATTGGCCTTGCCGAACCGTGGTTGCCGGGGGTCGAGGATCTGGCCGGACGCTTTGAGGCCGATCTGAAAATAACCGGCACGGCACAGGCGCCGAACATCCTGGGCGTGCTGCGGGTACGCGACGGCGAGGCGGCGTTGCCCCGCCTGGGCATAGAACTGTCCGGGCTGGGCGTGGACCTGACCGGCGAGGGGGAACAGACGGTGCGGGTCGCGGCCAGCGCCAAGTCCGGGAAAGGCAGCCTGACCCTGACTGGCACCGGTCGCCGCGATGCGCCGGGTGGATTGCGGGCGGCGTTGGCGCTGCGCGGTGAGAATTTCCGGATCATGGACACGGCGGCGCTGCAAGCGCGGGTGACACCGGTGCTGGATTTCAACATCGATGGTGATGCGCTGGCGGTCACCGGCAGCGTGCAGGTGCCATATGCCCGAATCAAGGTGGTCGACACGCCGGCAGCCGCGACCGTTTCGCCCGATGTGGTCGTGCTCGGGCGCGCACCGCCGACTGGTCGGCCGCTGGCCGCGCGCGCCGACGTGCGCCTGGTGCTGGGCGACGACGTGCGGGTCAGCGCCCATGGCTTTGCCGGCAGTCTGGGCGGAGCCCTGCGCCTGCGTCAGGGCCAGGACGGTACGACGTCCGCCAACGGCACGGTTCGCGTCGAGCAAGGCCAGTACATGTTTTACGGTCAACGCCTGCCGGTCACCGAAGGGCTGCTGCGCTACGCCGGTGGTCCACCGGATAACCCTGGCCTGCGCATTACCGCCGCGCGCGAGGTCGGGGAGGTGACTGCCGGGGTACGCCTGCGCGGTACCGCCAAGGCGCCCGATACGCAGCTTTTCTCCACGCCGCCGATGCAGCAGTCGGAAATCCTCTCTTACCTGGTGCTGGGGCGTCCGCTGCGGCAGGCCAGCAGCGCCCAGGGTGATCTTCTGATGCAGGCCGCCAGCTCGGTAGGTATGCGCGGTGGCTCGGCGCTCACCAAACGCATCGGGCAGGCACTGGGTTTCGACGAGGCCAAGCTTGGCAGTGATGACAACGGCGGCGCCAACCTGGCCCTTGGCCGTTACCTGACGCCGCAGCTGTACATTGGCTATGGCATTGGCCTGGCCGATCAGGCGAATGCGGTGACTCTGCGCTATACGCTGTCCGAGCACCTGCTGCTGGAGGTGCTGTCCGGGCTTACCCAGACGGCCGATCTGCTCTACAAGGTCGAGCGCTGAGGTCCTGAGTTCAGACGTCCCCAACGCGCGGCCGGCGGCCTCTTTACAATAGCCGTTCCCTCACTCGCGCTCCTTAATGTTCATCGCAGGCCCTATGACCGCCGCCGACCGTCCCCAGCCCACCAACTTCATCCGCCAGATCGTCGAGCAGGATCTGGCCAGCGGCAAGCATCAAAAGGTGGTCACGCGGTTTCCGCCGGAGCCCAACGGCTACCTGCACATCGGCCACGCCAAGTCGATCTGCCTGAATTTCGGCCTGGCGCGCGACTTTGACGGGGTTTGTCATCTGCGTTTTGACGACACCAACCCGGCCAGGGAGGAGATCGAGTACGTTGCGGCGATTGAACAGGACGTGCGCTGGCTGGGTTTCGACTGGGGCGATGGGTTGTTTCATGCGTCGGGCTACTTCGAGCAACTCCACGACTACGCGGCGCACCTGATCGGCGCCGGCAATGCCTATGTATGCAGCCTGAGCGCCGAGGAAACCCGCGCTTACCGCGGCACCCTGACC
>CAZZHF010000335.1:0-3116 GCA_964653545.1 uncultured Gammaproteobacteria bacterium
GCAGGGCGGTGCCACGCCGCTGATGAGTTCTTTTGCCGTGCATAACGCCATTCTTGGCGAACGACCCGATCTGCTACCAACACTGTACCGGGGCTTTCACTATGGCAGCGAGACGGTCATCAAGAGCGACCAGCCACCGATAACCGAACACCGCATCCCGGTGTTCAATTTCGTGGACGGCGAGCCGGACTGCTTTTTCCTGCCGGCCGCGATCCGCGGCCCCAGGGGCGAACCGCGCGACCGGATGCCGGCCGTGGAGCAGGAGGCGATTGCCTACCTGCAGGCGGTGGCCGAGCGGCCGGACATGAAAATCGACATGGTGATCGACCCGGCCACCGTGCAGTTCGTCAACAACCGCGTGATCCTGCATGCACGCGCCGATTACGAGGACTGGCCACAGCCGAAACGCAAACGCCACCTGCTGCGCATGTGGCTGATGATGCCCGACTGGCCCAGGCGACCGCCCGAGGTGCAGATGCTGCGCAGCACCGACCGCGCCGGCGGGGGCATTGCCAAGGCGACCGCGTGATTGAGGCCTGAAGCAGTCCGGGACGGACTGCTTCAGGCTGTCAGCGCCCGGTCCAGTTCGGCGGACGTTTTTCCAGAAACGCCGCCAGGCCCTCTTTCTTGTCCGCGGTTTCACACAGCCCAGCCTGGGCGAACTTCTCCAGCGCCAGCCCGGCTGCGAGGCTGCCTTCCATGCCCGCGTGCACCATCGCCTTCATGTAACGCGGCACCAGGGGCGCGAAACTTGCGAGGTGCGCGGCCAGATGGCGCACTGTCGGCAACAGTTCCGCGTCCTCGACCAGCCGCGTGACCAGACCGATCTGTAGCGCCCGCTCGGCATCAATTGGCTCACCGGTCAGTAGCATATCGAGCGCCCAGGCGCGACCGACCAGGCGCGGCAGCCGTTGCGTGGCGCCGCCGCCGGGAATGATGCCGAGCTTGCCCTCGGGCGTTGCAAAGCGCGCGCTTTTGCCGGCCACCCGCAGATCGCAGCCGAGCGCTATCTCCAGCCCGCCGCCAAAGCAGATGCCATTGATCGCGGCGATGGTTGGCTTCGGGCACCGCTCCAGACGCTCGGCAATGCCCTGCACGATGGGCTCAAGCGCCTTACCCAGATCCCGCTCCACCACCTCGCCAAGGTCCGAGCCCGCTGCAAAGGCCTTGTCGCCGGCACCGGTCAGTGCAATGACCCGCACCACCGGGTCGTCGCCTGCCGCCGCGATGGCCACATGCAGATCATCAACCGTCGCCAGCGAAATGGCGTTCAGCTTGCGTGGCCGATTCAGCGTGATCAGCGCCAGTGGCCCGGCGACTTCGTATAGCAGGTTGTCGTAACTCATGGGACTCAGTCGGTAATCAGCCCGTGACGGCGATGCCAGTCGACCAGCGCCTCGTCCGGATATCCGGGAAAGTGCCGGTCCGTGGCCGTTTCCGCAGGTACTGGCACCCAGGCGGGCTTACTGTCCAGGATGATGTGGCAGCGGTCAGGCGGCGTCGGCAGCGGGGTGTCAATGCAGGAGGCGAACGGGTGTAGCAGTTCCGGCCAGCGTGGGTCCCAGACCCACAACGCGCTGGCGCACTCGCGGCAAAAATTCCGCTCGCCGACACTGCGTTCGCTGCGCGTCGGATGATCCATGAACGCGCGGTAAACCCCCACATGCTCGCGGCCTTCCACGGTCAGCGTCCGCGCGTCGGCGTGCAGGTTGATGGCGAAGCCGCCACCGCCAGCGGTTTTGCGACAGATCGAGCAGTAGCAGTACATGTAGGGGTAAGGGGCGTGGCTTTCGGCGGAAAACCGCACCGCCCCACAGTGACAGGAACCTTCGAGCAACATGAGCGGACCCTCGGCGACGGGATTGCCGGCACATGGTAGCGGTAAGCTTGGCAGCTCTCGCAGACATCGCCATCGCCATGGATCAGCCGCACCGCATCGAATGGACGCCCGGGCTCTGGGTAAATGTGGTTTGGAGCCTGCCATCGCACTTCAGCGGCACGGTGCTGGTGCTGGCTCACGGCGCTGGCAATGATCTGCACCAGCCGTTGCTCGCGTACCTGGCGCAGGCGCTGTCCGCACAAGGGATTGCGGTGCTGCGTTTCAACTTCCCCTACGTGGATGCCGGCCGGCGCACACCGGACCCGGCCTCGCGCCTGTTGGCCAGCTTCAGCGCCGCGGTGGTCGACGCACGCGGCCGGTTTGGCGCCAGGCTCACGCGGCTGGTGGCCGGCGGTAAATCGATGGGCGCCCACATGGCCGCGCAGCTTGCGGCCAGCGGCGATCCGATCGCTGGCCTGCTGTTTCTGGGCTACCCGCTGCACGCCAGCGGCAGCACACGCCTGCGCGACGCGTATCTGCGGACAGTGCGGGTACCGATGCTATTCGTACAGGGCGAGCGTGACAGCCTTTGCCAGCTGGACCTGCTGCGCCCGGTATTGGCGGAACTCGATGCCCCGGTACGGCTGCACGAGCTTGCCGGTGCCGACCACAGCTTCATGCTGCCGGCGGACGCCCGACACAACCAGACCGACCTCTACGCCCGGATTGCCAGCGCCACTCAGGACTGGCTAGGGCAGATCTGACCCGTCAGGCAGCGCCATAGGCCTTCACACCAGCCAGGAAGTTGAGCACCGCGCGGTTGAAGTCGGCCGGGTTCTCGATGGCCACGTAATGCCCGCAGTCCGGCAGCAGCAGGGCGTGGCAGTCCGGGTAGTCGGCTTTCCAGTGGGCGATCATCTCGTCGGGGTGCGGGTCCTGCACGCCCATCAGCACGAAGGTCGGGATGCGGTGGCGGGCCAGCGCATCGGTGATCGCCTGCTTGGCGGCCGGGCGCATGAGCGGAAAGTTCAAAAAGGTCAGCGGCGAGGTCTCGGCGTACATCTGCCGGAAACGCTCCAGGATCGCCGGGCTCGCCATCAGTCGATCGCCCCAGAAGGTGCGCGTCTGCTTGCGCGCCTCGAACACTGCCAGCATGCCCTCGCTGCGCGCCACCGCGTGCAGGCGTTCGAAGCCGGCGCGCAGTTCCGGCGTCAGCTTGTCGAACAGGCCAAGGCCGTCTTCCGTGGCCAGCAGGTCGCAGCTGACGGCGGTCAGGCTCTGCACGCGCTCGGGATTT
>CAZZHF010000336.1:0-1737 GCA_964653545.1 uncultured Gammaproteobacteria bacterium
CTGCCAGGGCCCAGCCCCACATAGCAGCGGCGTAGCTGCCAAATGCGCCCAGAACGAGCCAGCCTCCCCTGCCGATCTCATGCGGATGGCCTGGGTCCCACTCGAGCGCCGTTGCCACCGCTGCGGCCATCCAGAGTGCGCCGAGGGCCAGTTGCATCCAGGCCAGGTTGCGTATCAGCAGCAGCGCCGGCAAGCCATGAAGCCTCATGCCGGCACCCTGTTGTCACGCTGGCGCCGGATATCCAGCGTAGCGCAATGAAAGGACCCCCCGAGGGCCTGGAAATGCCGGAACGGCAGGGGAATGGGGTGGAGCCCCCAGTGCCTGAGCATGGCGATCAGCTCTGTTTCCTGCCGCTCCACCAGCACACGCTGGTGATCCAGGCTGAGCAGGTTCATCGACACCCAGCCACTGCTGAGGTACAGGGGCGGCCCGGATGCGGCCGATGGACGGGGTGCGGACCGCACGTCCCATTCGCTGAAAAGCCGAGGGATCACCGGGAGCCGGTCAGGATTGACGAGCAGCTTTCCCGGCGCCAGCGGAATGAGCGTGGCATCGATGTGCATCGGCTTGCTGTCGACGGGCTCGATCAGTTCTACACGGTAGCCGGAGGGCAGGTGCCGCTGCAGCCAGCGCACTCCCAGTTCGTTGGTGACATTGCTCAACTGGCCGACGACAAGATTGCCCAGCCGGATGAAGTCTGCCGCATCAAACACAGGCTCCAGATTGGTGACGGTTCCGGGCACCGCCCCTGCGCCGGCCAAGCTGTCGGTGTAGTACAGCTCATCCCGAAGGACTGGCCGTGGTGCCGCGACCCAGCGCGCGCCATGATCGAAATACTCCCGAAACAGCTTGCGGTAAGCATTGATTTCGAAATGGCGGCATCGCCAGGCCATCGGCGCTTCGATGATCGTGTCGCCGACTACCAGCGCCACGTCCCGGGGCATGGCCGAATACAGCCCGCTCGGACTACTCCAGTCCGGGGTCGAGAAAGGAGCATGGTGTGCATGGGGATCGGGTCGCCGGACCACCACACCTTCACGCCTCAGCACCTCGCACAGGCCTTCGATCTCCTCCTCTGCCCGGCTGACGAGTTCCAGAGGCATGGGCTTGCCGGCATTCTGCCCAAGCAGGCCGAGGTGTTCGAGCGGAACGCAGGAGGTCACGACGGCCTGGTCGGAAGGCCAGTGCGCTCCCGCCGCGCTTCCGACAATCACTTCCTCCAGCAGATCCCACTCGTTGCAGGACCAGACAGGTGGGCGCTCCAGCGCCGGCGGCGCCACCGGCTGGCTGGGCAAGGTTGCGGAAAGGGCAAACGTCATGACAGTCCTCCGAGGTGTTCAAAAATGTCAGCCATGCGGGGATCCCGCAGGATGGAATAGTGGGTGGCGTCGGATGCGAAAACCTTCACTCCCGCGCTGCTGAAAGATGCCCACAGCCGGTCAGTCCCGGGCGGGGTTTCACCGGACTGCGCCAGGACCAGCGCGCACTTCACCGGAGCGAATACGTGGGCACCCAGCGCCTGGTCCAGTACGCGCGACCTTTTTATTCTGTCCAGCACGTCGGCTTCGGCGGTCTGCCACGGCAGCAATTCGTGCTCCTTGATCCAGGCTAGCATCGCAGCGGCATTCATCGCTGCAAACCCGGTCGGTTCATGATCCGGTGCGAGCTCGGCGAGCACGAGTCGCAGAAAGTCATCGTCGCTGCTTTCCCCTTCTTGCCAGTAAGGGGCGCTGTCG
>CAZZHF010000336.1:1747-3096 GCA_964653545.1 uncultured Gammaproteobacteria bacterium
GATCAGAACCACCCGCGCGACCTCCCGCCCGCGCCGCTCCAGCTCCGCAGCGACTGCGACGGCAATCAGGCCGCCTGCAGACCAGCCGGCCAGAACGATCGGGCCATCAGGCTGTCGCCTGGAGATGGTCGATGCATGGTGTTGCGCCAGGCTCTGGATGCCTGTCACTTCGAGAGGCACAGGCAGTCCCAGCAGCTTCGGGCCAGGCCGGACATTTCGAGCCAGGGGGATATAGCAGGTAACTTCCCCACCCAGCGGATGTACAAGGAAGACTGCCGGGCCCGTCCCGTCGCGCAGAATCACGGCATCATGGTGCATTCGCGGGTTGCCCAGGTGCAAGAGCATGGCCAGCGCCTCCACCGTTGGGTGTTCGACGATGTCGGAAATCGTGACTCGTGCACCAAACTGCGTATGCAGCAACGCCGCGAGCCGGCCGGCCATCAGCGAGTGGCCGCCCAGATCGAAAAAGTCCGCATCCCGTCCGACTTCGGACGAGCCCAGCAATTGGCTGAAAGCCTGGGCAACAGCCTGCTCCATCAGGTTGCGTGGATTCTGTCGATCCACCTGCGTTCGCATCGCGACCAGCTCCCGGGCCGCTTCGCGGTCGATCTTTCCGTTAGCTCCCCTCGGCAGCCTGGCCGCGGACACAATCTGCGAAGGAATGAAGGCGGTCGGCAAGCGCTGCTGCAGATGCGAGCGAATTTCACCCGGCGTGACATCGGGCGCTACGAAGATGGCCCACAAGGATGGTCCCGACGGCGCCTCCTGCACCATCAGCATGCAGTCCGCAACGGCCGGATGCAACCTGATCGCCTGCGCCACTTCGGCGAGTTCGATGCGGACACCCCGGATCTTGACTTGCTCATCCCTTCGACCCAGCACAGCCAGACTGCCGCCGGGCGTCCACCGCCCCATGTCGCCCGTGCGATACATCCGTCCACCACCTGGTCGTGGCAGAAAGCGGGCGGCCGTCAGGGCTGGCTCCCCCATATACTCCCGGGCCAGCCCTGGACCCGCGATCCAGATTTCTCCGGGCGCGCCCGGTGCCGCGGGTGCGAGGTCGTCATCCAGGATGAGTACCTGCGCTCCGGCAATCGCGCTGCCGACATTGACAGCTGTCCCGGGCAGGCACTCGGCCACCGTCGAATCGACCGAGCACTCGGTCAGTCCGTAGAAGTTGAACAGCCTGGCGCCGGGAAAGCTCGCGAGAGCCGCGTCTGCGGTGGCCTGGGACAGGGCTTCGGCGCCACTGTTGATACGTCGCAGCGCTGGAGGCTTCAAATGCGGAACCTGCATGATCTCGGCAAGCAGCGACGGCGTGAGGTTGATCACCGAGATATCCAGCTGCG
>CAZZHF010000337.1:0-3084 GCA_964653545.1 uncultured Gammaproteobacteria bacterium
CGCACCGGGCCGTCCAGGCGCTGCAGGTTGCAGTTGACGATGAAGATCAGGTTATCGAGCTTCTCGCGCCCGGCTACCGACAGCGCGCCGCGGGATTCGGGCTCGTCCATCTCGCCGTCGCCCAGGAAGGCGTAAACCTTGCGGCCGTCCATCGTGGCCAGACCCCGGCGGTCCAGGTAGGCCATGAAACGGGCCTGGTAGATGGCCATCATCGGCGCCAGCCCCATCGATACCGTGGGCAGGCTCCAGAACTCCGGCATCAGCCACGGGTGCGGGTAGGACGACAGGCCGCCGCCGTCGGCCAGTTCCTGGCGGAAGTTATTCAGGTCGCGTTCGGCGAGGCGGCCTTCCAGGAACGCACGGGCATACATGCCCGGTGAGGTGTGGCCCTGGTAGAACACCAGATCGCCGGTGGCGGCGTCGGCCGAGGCGCGAAAAAAATGGTTGAAGCCCACCTCGTAGATGGTGGCCAGGGAGGCATAACTTGCAATATGGCCGCCCAGCTCGGTCGACTCACGGTTGGCGCGGGTAACGATGGCCATGGCATTCCAGCGCAGTGCGGCGCGGATGCGACCCTCGATTTCCAAGTCGCCCGGATAGTCCGGCTGCCGGTCGACAGGAATGGTGTTCAGGTAGGCGGTGTTGAGGCCCTGCGGCAGGCCAAGGCCCAGCTGGCGTGCTTCGTCGAGCAGGGTTTCCACCACGAAACGTGCTCGGTCATCGCCCTCCACAGCCGCCAACGAGCGCAGCGCGTCGAGCCAATCGCGCGTCTCTACGGGGTCTATGTCGCGCGCGATGGGGCCACCTACCTCGGGCAGGCCGCCGTCCGGTTTGTTCATGCAGGATCTCCGCGTATAGGTTGAAACCGGAGCGGGCCGCCAGCCCTGTGTCTGCCGCAGCCCGAACGTCAGTCGGGGGTTGGCCCCGACGGGGGCTAAGTTTAGCAGTCTGTCGAAGATGCCCGGCCGACGCCAGTAGGCCGGATAATGACCAGCCATGGAGACCCTGACCCTTATTCGCCCAGACGACTGCCATTTGCACCTGCGTGACGGGCCGGTGCTGGCGGCGGTGCTTGGCGATACCGCGCGCCGGTTTGCGCGCGCCGTGGTGATGCCGAACCTGAGTCCGCCATTGACCACCGTCGGCGCTGCGTTGGCGTATCGGGATCGCATCGTTGAGGCTTTGCCGATGGGCGCGGACTTCACGCCGCTGATGACGCTGTACCTGACCGAAGCCACCTCGGCGCGGGAGCTGACCGCCGCCAAGGCAGGGGGCATCGTCGGCGTCAAGCTGTATCCGGCCGGCGCCACTACCCATTCGGATGCCGGCGTGGGGCGCGTGGAGGCCGTCTACCCGGCGCTGGAAACGATGCAGGCGCTGGATCTGCCGCTGCTGGTGCACGGCGAGGTGACCGATCCTGCGGTGGACGTGTTCGACCGCGAGGCGGTGTTCATCGACCGCCACCTGGCGCCGCTGGTGGCGCGCTTCCCGGCCCTGCGGGTGGTGCTGGAGCACGTCACCACACGCGAGGGCGT
The DNA here is from genome assembly GCA_964653545.1 of uncultured Gammaproteobacteria bacterium. Taxonomy (GTDB): domain Bacteria; phylum Pseudomonadota; class Gammaproteobacteria; order Immundisolibacterales; family Immundisolibacteraceae; genus Immundisolibacter. The sequence goes on from CAZZHF010000337.1 coordinate 1,536, forward strand.
CGATTTCGTGCGTGCCGCCCGGCCCGGCGTGGCGGCCAGCATCACCCCGCAGCATCTGTCGATGAATCGCAGCGCGCTGTTCGAGGGCGGCCTGCGGCCACACCACTATTGCCTGCCGGTGCTCAAGCGCGAGCCGCACCGTGCTGCGGTGCTGGATGCGGCGATCTCAGGGGATGCCCGATTTTTTCTCGGCACCGACAGCGCGCCCCATGCGCGTGGCGATAAGCAGAGCGCCTGTGGTTGCGCGGGCATCTACAGCGCGCATGCGGGCATCGAGTTTTACGCGGAGGCCTTTGATCAAGCCGGTGCGCTGGATCGCCTCGAAGCCTTCGCGGCCCACCACGGGGCGGACTTCTACCGTCTGCCGCGCAACACCGGCACGCTCACCCTGCGCCGTGGCGCAATGGCAGTGCCCGACAGCCTGCCGTTTGGCGATGACCGGTTGATTCCCCTGCGCGCAGGCGGTGATGTGGCCTGGCAAGTCGCGGACTGAACCTGGGCAAACCCGGAGAAGACCATGCTCGATACATTGCGTGAGCGTTTCGAAGGCCCGTTGCGCGAGCGGCTGGAGCCTGTCGTGCAATGGCTTGCCGCCCGCCAGGTGACCCCCAACCAGGTCACACTGGCGGCGCTCGGACTCAGCCTGCTGGCGGCATTGTGTATAGGGTCCGGTTGGTTGCGACTGGGCGCCCTGGTGCTGATCGTCGCCAGTCTGGGTGATCTGGTGGACGGCATGCTGGCGCGGGCCACCGATCAGGTCAGTCCCTTTGGTGCGTTTTTCGACTCGACGCTGGATCGCCTGTCCGAGGGCGCCGTGCTGGCGGCAGTGGCCTACCAGTTTGCAATCGGTGGCCACCCACTGCTGGTGGCAACGGTGGTGCTTGCGTTGCTGGGGTCGTTGCTGGTGAGTTACACCCGCGCCCGCGCCGAGGCGCTGGGCATCGAATGTACGGTCGGCCTGATGAGTCGCGCCGAGCGCACCGTGCTACTGATCGCCGGTCTGTTGCTCGGCTTGCTGATGCCCGCGGTTGTTCTCCTGGCAGCGCTGTCGCTGTACACCGTCGGCCAGCGCATGCAGTGCGTGCGGGAAGCGCTCGACGGGCGCGATTGAGAGGGCACGTGGAGGCCCTGTGTTTGACGGCCTGGGGGTCGCGTTGCCAAGGTCGGTGGCACGGGCCTACCATTCGATGGGTCAGCCCTGTACCGAAATCCTGAGGAGGAAATACCCATGGGTACCCTGGAACGTTTCCATATCGACGGCAGTCACCGCAAATATCCCGAGGAAGATGTGCGCCGGGCGGCGCGCAACATGCTGATCGACGGCTGCGACATGAAGGCTGGCGACGAAGTATTGATCCTGAACGAGAATGGCATCACCGAGCCGGCCGCGTCGGACGTGATCGAGGACGAGGCGCGCAAGCTCGGCGGGCGTGTACACGTCATGTGGACCGATACCGTCACGGGCCCGGAGGACATGCCCCCGTCCGTGGTCAAGGCCTTCGAGTCGCCGGACGTGACCATCTTCAACCACATGATCGCGGGCGTGCTG
>CAZZHF010000338.1:0-291 GCA_964653545.1 uncultured Gammaproteobacteria bacterium
AACAGGTCGGTGGCCCCGCCGGGCGGGAACGGCAGCAGCCAGGTGACCGGCCGCATTTGCCGGCGCGTGCGGGCCATGGCGGCCAGCGTGTTGCGGCGGCGCTCGACGACGTCAGCGAATTCGTAGCCGGGCGGGGCGGGGTTGGACATCGCCAGTGTTCCTCGGTGAGTCGTGGTCAAGGGCGGCTGAGTGCGCGCAGCCTGCCACGGACGTTGGCAAAATCGGTGGCGTCAGGCAGGCAAGTCCGCAATCAGCGCATCAAGCTCGGCCTTGAGTCGCGGCAAAATTTCA
>CAZZHF010000338.1:301-3084 GCA_964653545.1 uncultured Gammaproteobacteria bacterium
GCGCTTGAAGTTGACCTGTTTGGGGCCGCACCACAGGCCAAGGTCGGCATCGTCGGTTTCGCCGGGGCCGTTCACGCGGCAGCCCATGACGGCGATGGTCAGGTGGTGGTCCTTGGCGTACGTGGTCAGGTCGCGCACCTGCTCGGCAAGGTCCACGAAGGCCTCGTTCTGCACCCGCGAGCAGCTGGGGCAGGAAATGATGTTAAGACCCTGGCCAAAGTCCACCACCGAGCGCACCCGGCCGGCGGCGATGTCGGCCAGGATCTGCTGCCCGGCGGTCACTTCCTCGGCCTTGCGGGCGTTGGGCAGGGTCAGCGACACGCGGATGGTGTCGCCGATGCCGGCGCCGATCAGCTGCTCGAAGGCGATGCGCGTCTTGATGATGCCGTCCGGCGGCAGGCCGGCTTCGGTCACGCCCAGATGCAGCGGCACGTCCGGGCGCTGGGCCGCGAAGCGCTTGTTCAGTTCGATCACCTTGCCGGGATCGGAGTCCTTCAGGGACACGCAGTAACGGGTGAAACCGATGCTGTCCAGCACCTCGCAGTGCTCGGTGGCGCTCAGCAGCATCGGCGAGATCGAGTCGTGCGCGTCGAACAGCGCCGCCCGCGCCGGGTCCAGCGAGCCGGCGTTCACGCCCACGCGCAGGGCGCAGTCGTGGCGCGTTGCGATGTCCGCCAGGTAGCGCACCTTGTCCTGCCAGGGCTTGTGCTTTTCGTGGTGGTAGAGATGGCCGGGGTTGTAGCGGATCTTGTCCACGTGCGGGGCTACCCGCTCGGCCATGCGGTAGTTCTCCTGCAAGTCGATCGACAGGTTGGCCTGGGTTTGGGCGCGGATGGCTGGCAGCGCGTCGGCGTCCTTTGGCGTATCGACCGCGATGCGCACCACGCCGGCACCGGCCGCGACCAAGTCGTTGGCCTGCGCCACGGTGGCTGCGATGTCCTGGGTCTTGGTGGCGCACATGCTCTGCACGGCAACCGGGTGGTCGGCGCCGATGGTGATGCGGCCGATGCGAACCGGGCGGGTGGGGTAGCGGGCGATGGGCATGGCAATACTGGGGCGTGAGGTAGGTGGTCAGTATACTGGCGGACATTTTCTGCTCGCGGGTTGGCCATGCTGTACCGCTATCTTGAAGGCAGTTCCGAGCACCGTCGCGACTATATAGCGATGGTTCCGCACAGTGCCGCGCTGGGTCTGCAGATCGTCGAGGTGGGTCTCGGACGCTGTGTGTTGCGCTTGCCGCACCGGCCGGCGTTGGCCGCGAATCATGGCGGTCTCGCCAACGGCGCGGTGTCCGCGCTGTTGGACAATGCCGGCGGCGTGGCTGTGTTCTGCGCGTTGGAAGTCGCGGTGGATTTCTCGACGCTCAGCCTGCGCGTGGAGTTCATCACCGCACCTGCCGCCGCCATGGACGTGTATGCGCGTGTCGAGTGCGTGCGGCTGGCCGGGCGCCAGGCCCATGTTCGCGGGGTTGCCGACTGTGGCGATGCCGACCAGCCGGGGCAGCCGTTCGCCACCGTCAGCGGAGTGTTTTTTTTGAAGCCGGACAGCAAGCCTCTGCACAATCTGGAGACGCTCGCCAATGTCTGATCCGGTTATCGGATCGCCCTACGCGTTTGCTGACGCGTTGGCCGCGCTGCCTTACGCGGCATTTCTGGGGCTTGAATGGCATGCCGATGGCGTGCTGCACCTGCCGTTTCGGGGCGACTTGGTCGGCAACTACCGCATCGGTGCCCTGCACGGCGGTGTGGTGGCAGCGGCGCTGGAGTGTGCGGCGCAGGTACTGTTGCTGCAGCGCGGGGCATCGGCGCCGTCCACGGTGGATTTCACGGTCGACTATTTGCGCCCGGCGGTGTCCACGGACCTCTATCTGCGAGCAACGGCGGTGCGTATCGGTCGGGCGGTGGCCAATCTGCGCGTGGATGCCTGGCAGACCGACCCGGCGCGGCCAGTGGCCGCCGGGCACGGCAATTTCCAGCTGACCGTGGACTGAGCATGGCCGCACCGGCCGTGCAGGCGGTGGTTTTCGACTTCGACGGCGTAATCGCCGAGCGCGGCTTTCGGGCGGCATTGCGGCTGCTCGCCGCCCGCTGCGGGCTGGACTACCGGCCCTTGCCCGGACAGGCCATGGACGTACTGGTTTCCAGCGGCTATCTGACCGGTCACGCCACCGAGCCGGCCTGGTGGCAGCAGTTACAGGCCGGTCTGGGGCCCCTTGGCAGTTGTGAGCAGTTCCGCGCCGATCTGCTGGCCGCATCGCGTGTGCGGCCCTGGCAGATTGCGCTGGCCGAGCGCCTGGCAGCGGCGGGTTATGTCACGGCGGTGTTGTCCGACCATACGGACTGGCTGGACCAGATCGAGGCGCGGCAGCCGTTCGCGCGGAGCTTCGGACGTGTGTTCAACAGCTACTACCTGGGCGCCAGCAAGCGCGAGTCGGCGGCGTTCTTGGCCGTACTCGACGCGCTCGATGTGTCGCCCGCGCGGGCTGTGTTTATCGACGACAATCCGGACAATGTGGCGCGCGCCTTGGCGTTGGGCATTACCGGCATTGTCTATCGCGAGCGCGAGGCCTTCTTGCGCGATATTGGCCGGTTGCTGGACGGTGTTCCGGAAGGGGCGCGAACATGATCGAGCGTCGCCAGTTCCTGCGCCGTGGCCGGCCGCCACTGCCCCGGCGCCAGTCCGTCCAGACGCAGCGCACCGATGGCGACGCGGATCAGGCGCAGCGTCGGGTGGCCGACGGCGGCGGTCATGCGCCGTACCTGACGGTTGCGGCCCTCGGTGAG
>CAZZHF010000339.1:0-1719 GCA_964653545.1 uncultured Gammaproteobacteria bacterium
GGGCTATTGCACGACGGCCAAGTACCTGGCGCAGCTCCGAGGCGCGCTGCAGTACATGGCGCAGGACGCGTCCGCAGGTTCAGAAGTCGTGATACGTCACCTGGTGGTCGCCTTGCCGCTGAATACCTTCGGCAAGTACAGGACCGTCCTAGAGAAGCGAATCGAAGGTGAGCACCTGCTCCCCATGGCTGGCGGTTCGACGCGCCGAATCACGGTGGAGCGGGTCAGCGTGATCGTCCAGCCGCACGGAGCGCTGCTGAACTTCGGCGCCGCCAGCAGGGGGCTGATGGAAGGGTGGACTTTGGTCATCGACCCGGGAGGCGGCACGCTCGACTGGTACGTCGCCAGCAAGGACCGGCCGAACTGGCCGCGATCGGGCGCGTATCCCAAGGCCATGCTTGCATGCGCCTACGCCGTCGCCGACAAGATCGAGCCGGCATGGAGGGATCAGCACGAGATCATCTCGCGCATCGACGAAGCGTTGCGCGAGGGGCGCCAATGTTTCAAGGTCGGCCCTCGTGAGTACGCACTGGCCGAGTACCAGTCCACCATCGATGCCGTGATTGAAGAATCGGTGGAAAAGATGTTCGCCAAGGTGGGCCCGGTCGATGACATCGGCCAGATCCTCATCACGGGAGGCGGCGCCACCGTTTATCACCGTTACCTGTGCGAGAAGCGCCCTGAGCTGAGGGCGATGATGCGCATCGATGCAGACCCGGTCTTCTCGAACGTGCGCGGATTTCACATCTTCGGCGAGATGCGTCAGCAATCGGCCGGTGTTGCACGGTAGGCGCCTATGAAAAGCAATAGAGTCGCGCTGCCCCGCCGATCCCAGATGAGGTTGAGCTTTGACGACGGGATGGGAGAAATCTGGGAGTGGTACATCGCTCTGCCCAAGCGATGCAGGCAAAGGGAAATTTATTCCATGCTCTGCGTGGGATTCGCAGCCAGGCAGGGCCTTGCCCTGGGAACCGTCCTTGCCCAGCCGACTGGGTTGGCGACAACCGCGCAAGCTCCAGCTGCGGATGCCAGCAACAACGTCTCTGCGAAGGGCGGGACAAACATGGCACAAACCCTTGCCGACTTGCAGGGTTGGGGAAACGCGGACCCGGGCTTTGACGCTTTTGAAGCGGAGATGTCAGCTTAGACGCCGGCGCTGGCCGGGCTTGACACCACGCCTTTGTGTGCGAGAGTGGGTGAAACTGTCAGGAGGATTCAAATGCCCCATCTCGTTGAACTTGACTTGACCCATACCGACTTTCGTCAGTACTACGCGCAGGAGCCGGTTGCCGATGTGAAGCCGCATTGGCTGCTCGGCGCGGTCTATGGCCGCGAGCTGCTCAAGGCCAAGCTCCGCAAGGTCCGCCCGGATTTGAAAGTCCCGGTCTGGCGTGACGCCCGCGAGCTGGACGACATTCTGGAAGGCCTTATCGACCAGCTGGGCCTGCGTGAGTGGCCCGAGCCTGTGTCCGTTCAGGAAAAGATCCGTTACCTTCGTTTGGTGCTGGCGATGAAGCTGGCTGTCGAAAACGGCACGGAACTGCCATCCATTCGTCGCTGAGGCCGTGGGTACGGTCCAGCAGCATGTGCTGGCGCAGTTTGGCTTGGCTAATCTGCAGATTGGTACGCAACGAGTAGGCGGCGATGAGGGGGGGTAGTCCAGAAGGACGTCACTCTGTCATTCGCTTTTCTGCTCGCCAGTCCCACGGCGCCACAGGC
>CAZZHF010000339.1:1729-3026 GCA_964653545.1 uncultured Gammaproteobacteria bacterium
TCCCCCCAAAGCCCACGCCGCGCGGCCCGGGCATCCAGCTCCTCTGCCCCGTAAAGCATCCGATCGTTTGAGGACTGCTCGCGTTCGTACTTCTTGTAGTGCCAGGCCATACCGGCAGCGATCTGCGCCAGGTTCACATCCCGACCGTTCAACAAGACCTTGGCCACCGTCCGTCCGTACCGGTCGACCTTGTCACCTTCAAGGATGCGTATTTCGCTCGCTGCTGGACACTCAGTTCGGTTTTTCGTGGACAGCGGGAACGGTGGGACCTGGACACCCGGATCGACACTATTGGACATGCGCAACTTGCAGCAGCTAGGCATCGATTCTGCGGCTCCTAGTTGCCATTTAGGTTGGTCGTTGGGTTCGAGGCCGGCTAGACTTCGGCAATCGGCTAATCGTGGACACTCTCCGAAGCTCGACGATCGGCTGTTTGAAACAGAAAGCGGCCGTTAGGAACTCCACCTGAGCGAGCGCGACTCCCGTGGTCACTTGGGCAGTGACCAATGGGAATTTCATGCCCTGGGTTGGTACGCGATAATCGCCATGCCCAGCAACGTCACAGCGACACCGGCCATATCCCAGTTACTCGGGCGGACGCCGTCCACCGTCCAGAGCCACTCCAGCGCCACGGCTACATAGACCCCGCCATACGCCGCATACACGCGGCCCGACGGCGCAGCGTGCAGGGTGAGCAGCCATGCAAATGTTCCCAGGCTCACGGCCGCTGCGGGCAACAACAACCAGCCCGACCCCTGACCCCGCAGCCACAGCAACGGCAAGTAGCAACCCACGATTTCGGCGACGGCGGTGGCCAGGTAGAGCAGCAGTGTTTTCATACCGGCAACGGGTGGTCAGACGTCCATGGATTTCAACAGAATCAGGATGTCTTCGGCAATCACGGCAGGCTCTGTCCCGTAGCTCGAGAACAGGCGCACGGCTCCGCTGGTGTCGAACACGTACTTGCCGGCCGAGTGGTCCATCGTGTACGAAGTGGGTGTAGTGCCCTCGGCTTTGCGATAGTAGACCTTGAAGCTGTCTGCTACGGCCTTGAGCTCGGCCGGCTCGGGGCGCAACGCCAGAAAGCTCGGGTCGAAGTTGGTCATGTACTCCTTGAGCAAGGGCAACGTATCGCGCTCCGGGTCCACCGTGATGAAGAGCACCTGCAACTGCTTGCCTTGATCGCCCATGAGGCGTTTGACCTCGGCCAGGGTGGTCATTGAGGTGGGACACACATCGGGGCACTGCGTGAAGCCGAAGAACACAACCACCGCCTTGCCACGGAAATCAGCCATCG
>CAZZHF010000340.1:0-2999 GCA_964653545.1 uncultured Gammaproteobacteria bacterium
AAGCGGTCGGCCCGTTCGGCGAAGCTGCCCAGGGCATCGAGCTCGGCCACCGCCGCCGCGGCCGCCTGTAGCGCGGCCAGTTCCAGCGTGACCTGGTCCAGAAGCTGATCGAACAATAATCGCTCCCGCGACAGGGCTCGTTCGCGGGCACCCAGGGCCTTCTCCTCGAAGGCTTTCAGCTCCGGCGTCACGTAGCGCTCGGCGTTCTTCAAGGTCTGGCGACGGGTGTAGTCCGCCGGCACCTGCGCCGTCTGGGCCCGGCTCAGCTCGATGTAGTAGCCATGCACCCGGTTGTAGCTGACCTTCAGAGCGGCAATGCCGGTCCGGGCGCGCTCGCGCTGCTCCAGGTCCAGCAGGTAGCTGCCGGCGTCGCGACCGATGCTGCGCAGTTCGTCGAGTTCGGCGTCGAAGCCAGCCGCGATGACGCCGCCATCGCGCAACAGCGCCGGTGGACTGGCTTCGATCGCCCGCCCCAGCAGTTCGTGCAGGGCCTCAAAACCCGGTAGCGCCCGGCGCAGCTCCAGAAGCAATGGCGCCTCGAAAGCCTGCAAGTGCATGACCAGGCCCGGCAACAGGCCCAGGCTGTCGCGAAGCGCGGCCAGGTCGCGCGGGCGCGCCGAGCGCAGCGCCACCCGGCCCAAAATGCGCTCCACGTCGCCGACCCCACGCAGCGCATCCTGCAAACCGGCGTGGGCCTGGTCCTGTACCAGGGCCGCGATGGCCGCGTAGCGCTGGCGCAGCTCCTGTGGGTCGCGGATCGGCCCCAGCAGCCAGCGGCGCAGCTGCCGGCTGCCCATCGCGCCGACGCAGGCGTCCAGCACACCGACCAGGGTGGCGCGCTCATCGCCCGACAGACTGCGGTCGATCTCAAGATTGCGCCGGCTGGCCGGGTCCAGCACCAGCACCTGGTCCGCGGCCTGCACGCGCAGACCGCGCAGATGCGGCAGTGCGGCCAACTGGGTGTCCTGCACATACTGCAACAGCGCCCCGGCGGCGCCGACGGCCAGCGCCATGCCGGCACAGCCAAACCCGGCCAGATCGCGCACGCCGAATTGCTCGCACAGCCGCCGCTCGGCGCTCGCCGCCTCGAACTGCCACGGCGGTCGATGGGTCAGGCTCCACGGTCCGCCGAACGACCCCGCCTCAGCGTCGGTCAACAGCAACTCGGCCGGCGCCAGGCGCGCCAGTTCCGCCGCCAGCGCCGCCTCGCTGGCGAGTTCGCCGACCACAAAGCGACCGCTCGCCAGTTCCAGCACCGCCAGACCGGCGCGGGCGCCATCGCGCAGCACGGCGGCGATCAGGTTGTCGCGCCGCTGGTCGAGCAGCGCGTCGTCCGTGAGTGTCCCAGGCGTCACCACGCGCGCCAGTTCGCGCTGCATCGGGCCGCGCCCGGTGGGCGTGCCGACCTGTTCGCAGATGGCCACCGTGCGTCCGCGCCGCACCAGGCGGCCAAGATAGGTCTCCAGCGCATGCGCCGGCACGCCGGCCATCGGGATTTTCTGTCCGCCGGCCTCGCCACGGCTGGTGAGTGTGATATCGAGCAGCCGCGCTGCCTCGACCGCATCGTCGAAGAACAGCTCGTAGAAATCGCCCATGCGGTACAGCAGCAGCGCGTCCGGCTGCTGCGCCTTCAGGCTCAGGTAGTGCTGCATGGCCGGAGTGTGGCCAGCGGTGGTGTCGCTAGGGATCCGGGACATGCTGATACGGCGCGGCCAAACGGCGGGCTCAATCCGCGCGGCGCGCCGTCTGCCGCTCGCCCAGGCACATCAGCACGCCAAGGCCGATCAGCCCGGCGCCGGCCCAGATCCACTGCACCAGCGGATTGACGTAGGCACTGATTGTGTAACGACCGTCGCGGGCCTCACCCAGGACGACGTAGACATCCCGCAGCCAGGTCGAGTCGATGCCCGACTCGCTGGTTGGCATGCCGCTGGCGTGATAACTGCGTCGTTCGGAGGCGAGCAGGACGCGCCCGTCGAGCAGGAACTCACCGCGCTGGGCGTCGTAATTGGGGCCGCTCGCCGGGCCGACACCGACCAGCTGCACGTTATGACGGCCGATGTTGAGACTGTCCCCGGGCGCCATGGTCACCATCGCCTCCTGCCTGAACAGGCCCGCCGCCGCCAGCCCCACCGCGGCAACTGATACGCCAAAGTGCGCCAGCAGTGCGCCATAGTGCCGCCTGGCCCGCCACACGCTGCGCGGCAGCGCCAGCAGCAGCGGCTGTGGTTCGGCCAGTGCAAGACCGCGCCCGCCACGCCAGACATCGGCAACAACACCCACCGCCGCCAACACGGCAAACCCGACCGCAACCGCCGCCAGCGGGCTGACCGGCCGTGCCAACACCAATACCAACAGCGCCGCCAGCAGCGCCAGCGCGCCCGGCCACCTAAAACGCCGCAGCAGATGGCGCGGCTGGGCACGCCGCCACGGCAGGCTCGGCGCGATGCCCATCAGCAACACCAGCAGCAGCAACTGCGGCACCACCACGGAGTTGAAATACGGCGCCGCGACGGTGATTTTCTGCTCCGCCGTCACGTCCAGAAACAGCGGGTACAAGGTACCCAGAAACACACAGGCGCCGGCCACGGTAAACAGCACGTTGTTGGCCAGCAGCAAGGTCTCGCGCGACAGCCAGGCGCTCGGTCGCGGGCTGGCCTGCGCCTCGCCGCCGCGCCACAAAAAGATGCTGAATGCACCGCCGACCACCAGCGCCAGGAAGGCCAGAATGTAAGCGCCACGTCCCGGATCGACAGCAAACGCATGCACCGACGACAACACGCCCGAACGCACCAGGAACGTCCCGAGCAGCGACAGCGAAAAAGTCAGGATGGCCAGAAACAGGTTCCAGCTGTGCAGGATGCGTCGCTGCTCCTGCACCATCAGCGAGTGCACCAGCGCCGCGCCGGTAAGCCAGGGCATGAACGAGGCGTTCTCGACCGGATCCCAGGCCCAGTAGCCGCCCCAGCCCAGTTCGTAATAGGCCCAGGCTCCCCCCA
>CAZZHF010000341.1:0-2998 GCA_964653545.1 uncultured Gammaproteobacteria bacterium
ACCAGGGCCACGTTTTCTTCGGCCGTCAGACTGGGAATGAGGTTGTAAAACTGGACCGGCATCTACGCCCCGGAAGGCCAGCTCTACGAGCCCGAGGACGCCGGCCACTTCATGTTCTACCGCGAGGACCAGAAGGGCCAGATTCTGGAAGAGGGCATCAACGAAGCCGGTGCGTTCTGCTCGTGGATCGCCGCCGGCACCTCGTATGCCATGCACGGCGTGTCGATGATTCCGTTTTACATCTTCTACTCGATGTTCGGCTTCCAGCGCATTGGCGACTTCGCCTGGGCCGCCGGCGACATGCGCTGCCGCGGCTTCCTGCTCGGCGGCACCGCCGGGCGCACCACACTGGCCGGCGAGGGCCTGCAGCACCAGGACGGCCACAGCCATCTGCTGGCGGCCACCATTCCCAACTGCATCGCCTACGACCCCAGCTATATGTACGAGCTGGCCGTCATCATCCAGGACGGCATGCGGCGGATGTACGAGGCCGACGAGAGCATCTACTATTACATCACCGTCGAGAACGAGAACTACGCTCACCCGCCGATGCCCAAGGGCGCCGCCGAGGGCATTCTGCGCGGCCTGTATCGCCTGCAGGCGGCGGTCGCGAAAAAGAGCCGCGCCAAGGCCCCGCCGCGCGTGCAGCTGCTCGGCAGCGGCGCCATCCTGCGCGAGGCGCTGGCGGCGGCCGACATCCTGGCCAGGGACTTTGGCGTGCAGGCCGACGTATGGAGCGCCACCAGCTTCAATGAGTTGCGCCGCGACGGCCTGTCCGTGCAGCGCTGGAACCGCCTGCACCCCACCGCCAAGCCCCGCAAGAGCCACGTTGAGCAGTGCCTGGACGGCACCGACGGACCGGTGATCGCGGCCACCGACTACATGCAGGCCTACGCCGACCAGATCCGGCCCTGGGTGCGCGGGCGCTTCGAGGTGCTGGGCACCGACGGCTTCGGGCGCAGCGACACCCGCCGCCGCCTGCGCCAGTTCTTCGAGGTCAGCCGCGAGCACATCGCCTACGCCGCGCTCAAGGCCCTGGCCGACGAGGGCACGATCCCGGTCAAGACCGTGGTCGACGCCGCCGGCAAGCTGGGCATCGACCCCAAGCGGCCCGACCCGGCCACCGTCTGAGGCGCAGGGAGCACAACAATAAATGAAAAAGAACCTTATCGTGCCAGGACTGGCCGAGAACGTGCATGAAGCCGACGTAGCCGAGGTGTCCGTCAAACCCGGCGACACCATCGCGCAAGGCGACATCATCATCACGCTGGAAACCGACAAGGCGGCCATGGAGCTGCCGGCCGAGCACGGCGGCAAGGTGACCGCCGTGCGCGTGAAGGCCGGCGACCGGGTCAAGGAAGGCGATGTCATCGTCGTGCTGGAAACCGCGGCAAGCGCCGAAGCGCCGCCCAAGGAAAGCGCCGCGTCCGCCCCGGCAGCATCGGCGCCCGAACCCAAGCCGGCCACTTCTGCGACACCTGAACCCACGCCGGCGCCCGTTGCAGCGCCGGCCGCGCCGGCAAGCGGCGCCCTGCAGCCGGTCACCTGCCCGGATCTGGGCGACGGCAAGGCCGCCGACGTGATCGAGCTGGCGGTCAAACCCGGCGACCGGGTGGCCGAGGGCGATGCCCTGCTCACGGTCGAGACCGAGAAAGCCGCCACCGAACTGCCGGCACCGTTCGCCGGCACGGTGCGGGAACTAAAGGTCAAGGTCGGCGACAAGCTGAAAACCGGCGATCTGGTGGCCATGATCGAAACGACGGCCGCGCAGGCGCCCGCAGCGGCAGAGGAACCCGCACCGGCCACGGCATCAGCGCCCGCTGCGCCTCATCCGCTGGCAGTCGCACCCGCCGCACAGACAGGCGCTGCCCCCCCGCCGTCCGGCCAGACGCCCCATGCCACGCCGTCGGTGCGACGCTTTGCGCGCGAACTGGGTGTCGATCTGGCCCAGGTCGGCGGCAGCGGGCGTAAGGGCCGCATCACGCAGGAAGACATGCAGGCCTACGTCAAATCGGTCCTGCAGGGCGCGGCAGCAGCTGCGACCGGTGGCGGCCTGGCGCCGCTGCCGGCGATCGATTTTGCCCAGTGGGGCGAGGTCGAGACGGTGGCGCTCAGTCGCATTCGCCAGCTGACCGGCGAGAACCTCGGCCGCTCCTGGCCGCAGGTGCCGCAGGTCACGCAGCACGACGAGGCGGACATCACGGACCTGGAGGCCTTTCGCAAGGCGCGCGGCAAGGACGCCGAAGCACGCGGCACCAAGCTGACCGTGGTGGCGCTGCTGCTGAAGGCTTGCGCGGGGGCGCTCAAGGCCTTTCCGGACTTCAACGCCAGCCTGGCGGCCGATGGCAAGTCGCTGATCGTCAAGCGCTACATCCACATCGGCGTGGCCGTGGACACGCCCAATGGCCTGGTGGTGCCGGTCATCCGCGACGTGGACCGCAAGGGCATCATCGACCTGGCGGCGGAACTGGGCGACCTGAGCGCCCGGGCACGCGAGCGCAAGCTCAAATCCGACGAAATACGCGGCGGCAGCTTCACCATTTCCAGCCTGGGCGGCATCGGCGGCACCGCCTTCACGCCCATCGTCAACTGGCCGGAAGTGGCCATCCTGGGCGTGTCGCGCGCGGCCATGAAGCCGGTGTGGAACGGCAGCGCGTTCGAGCCACACCTGGTCCTGCCGCTGTCGCTGTCCTACGACCACCGCGTCGTCGATGGCGCGTCCGGCGCGCGCTTCACCCGCCATCTGGCCGGCCTGCTCGAAGACCTGCGCGGCCTGCTGCTTTAACACACGCATTGCGGAGCACATTCATGACCACCCCTGTCCGCACCCAACTGGTGGTGCTCGGCGCCGGCCCCGGCGGCTACAGCGCGGCCTTCCGGGCCGCCGATCTTGGCCTGCAGGTGGTGCTGGTCGAACGCGAGGAACGCCTGGGCGGCGTGTGCCTGAACGTCGGCTGCATTCCTTCGAAGGCCCTCCTGCATGTGGCCAAGGTGATCG
>CAZZHF010000342.1:0-2995 GCA_964653545.1 uncultured Gammaproteobacteria bacterium
AGCGCCTGCCGCTGACCGCCAACGGCAAGCTGGACCGTAAGGCGCTGCCGGCGCCGGAGGGCATGCAGACTGCGCAGCACGAAGCACCAAAGACGCCGACCGAACACCAGCTTGCCCGGCTCTGGAGTGAGCTGTTGGGGTGTCAAACCGTTGGTCGGTCCGACCATTTTTTTATGCTTGGGGGCAATTCCTTGAGCGCCGCGCGGCTGGCGGCGCAGGTGCGGGAAGTATTTGGAGTGGAGTTGCCACTGCGTCGTGTATTCCAGGCGGCCGATCTTGGCGAACTGGCACGCAGTATCGACGCCTTGAGCTGCGACAGTGCCCAGGAGCATCCGCCGACGCTGCATGCGGTAGAGCATTCCGACAGAACGCAACTCTCCTTCGCGCAGCGCAGGATGTGGATCCTGGATGAAATGGAATCCGGCGCGGCCGACTTTAACGCTGCGCGAGCCTACAACATGTCCGGTGGCGTGCGTATTGCCGGTCCGCTGGAGGTCGTCAAGCTAGGCCATGCGGCGCAGCTTGTGATTGGTCGCCAGGAGTCGCTGCGAACGACTTTTGAACTCCATCAGGGCGAAATCTGGCAGCGCGTCCTGCCCGAGCAACCGTTGTCGTTGGATGTACTCGATCTGGCCGAGCTTACCGAAGCCCAGAAGGAGGCAAGGCTCCGCGAGCTGGCTGTCGAGGAAGCCAACCGATCCTTCGATCTGGCACGAGGTCGCCGCCAGGTCGAGCGCCGGACCCGGCTGTTCCGCATTCGACTCGTACGTCTGGCGCCAGACTCCCATGTGTTGTTTCTGGCCATGCACCACATCATCTCGGACGGCTGGTCGCTGCGTATCCTGGTTGACGAGCTACTGACCGTCTACAACGCCTTGGTCGACGGCCACGAGCCGGCGCTTCCCCAGCTCACCGTGCAGTATCGTGACTACGCGGTTTGGCAGCGCGAGTGGCTCAAGGGTGAGTCGCTTGATCGCCAGCTCGCTTATTGGCGGGAGCAGCTTGATGACGTTGCGCCGCTCGAACTGTGGACGGACCGGCCGCGTCCGGCCCGGCAGTCGTTTGCGGGTCGGCATGTGCGCTTCAGCCTCACGCCGGACTTGTCCGCCCGCTTGCGCCAGCTGTGCCGCGAGCGGGGCGTCACGCCATTCGTGGCGCTGCTAGGCGCTTTCAAGGCACTGCTATATCGCCATACCGGACAGGAGGATATCTGCGTCGGCACGCCAGTGGCCAACCGGTCACGCGTCGCAGTCGAGCCCTTGATCGGCTTTTTCGTCAACACTCTGGCGTTGCGCAGCCAGGTTTACGGGGCAGCCACATTCCTCGATCTACTGGGCCAGCTGCAGCAGACCGTTCTGGACGCCTTTACCCATCAGGATCTGCCGTTCGAGTATCTCGTCGACCACCTGGACCTGGCGCGTGATCCCAGTCGTAATGCGCTTTTTCAGGTCATGTTTGCGTTGCAGGACGATCCGCTCGAAGCGATCTCCGCCGCCGGCTCACTGCACGTTGCTCCCTATGAGTTCGAGACCGGCGTGGCCAAATTCGATCTGGCGCTGACCATTACCGAGCGGGGGGACGGTGTCACCGGGGAGTTCGAGTACAACACCACGCTGTTCGATGGCGAACGCATCGAACGCATGGTGCAACACCTGGAACAGATGCTGGCGGGTATATGTGACGATCCCGTGACGCGCCTGGAAGCGTTGCCGATGCTGTCCGCTGCGGAGTACGCGCGCGTCGTGCACGAGTGGAACGACACGGCGGTATCGGTCCCGCAGCGCGGGACGGTTGCGGAGCAGTTCGAGGCGCGTGCGCGTGAAATGCCGGACCGCCTTGCCATCGAGGGCACAGATCAGAGCTTGAACTATGCGGCGCTCGACCGACGTGCCAACCGGGTTGCCAGCTTGCTGGCGGCAAAAGGCACCGGCCCGGGCGACCTGGTTGGCGTATGCCTGCGGCGTTCCGTTGGTATGATCGTGGCGCAATTGGCGGCGTTGAAGCTCGGCGCCGCATACGTGCCGATGGATCCCGATCTGCCCGCGCAGCGTATCGAGGCCATGGCCGGTGAAGCCGGTTTGCGGGTTCTGATCGTGGTAACGGACCGCGAGGAGGTCGCCACCAAGCTGGCTGCTCCCTACCTCACCGAAGCCGATCTTGGTGACGGCCCTGATCTGCCCGCGGTGTGGCGCGAATGGCGTTGGTCCGAGGCCGATCGAACCGTCGCTTACGTCATCCATACCTCCGGCTCCACCGGCAAGCCAAAGGGTGTGTGCGTCACGCACGAAGGGCTGAACAATCTGGTGTTCTGGCACCAGACCGCGTACGCCACCGACGCGCAGGACCGGGCGACCCTGCTCGCTGGCCCCGGCTTCGACGCCAGCGTCTGGGAGGTGTGGCCGTACCTGACGGCCGGCGCCAGCCTGCATATTCCCGCGGACGAGGTGCGCGTGGACCCGCGCCGCCTGGTCGGTTGGCTGGTGGAGCAGCGGATTACGCGGTCGCTCATGACCACGCCGCTGGCCGAAGCGGTGCTCGATCAGCCGTGGCCGAAGGAGTGTGCGCTGCGCACCCTGTTGACCGGTGGCGACCAGCTGACCCGCCGCCCCTCGGCCGGCGCCCCGTTCGACCTGGTCAACCACTACGGCCCGACCGAGGGGACCGTGGTCAGCACCTGTGCCCGGGTATCCAGTGCCGGCACGGGCCTGCCCAGCATCGGCCGGCCGATTTTCAACGTGCGCACCTATGTGCTGGATGCGGCCCAGCAGCCGGTGCCGATTGGCGCGCCTGGCGAGCTGTATATCGGGGGTGAAAACGTGGCCATGGGCTACCTGAACCGCCCGGATCTGAATACGCTGGCGTTCGTCGAGAACCCGCTGCCGGATGCCCCGCCGGGGCGGCTGTACCGGACTGGCGATCTGGTGCGCTACCTGGCGGATGGCAGCCTCGATTTCATTGGTCGCAAGGACCAGCAGGTCCAGATCCGCGGTTACCG
>CAZZHF010000343.1:0-2976 GCA_964653545.1 uncultured Gammaproteobacteria bacterium
TTCGGGGAGGATCGCCATGCGGAACGTGAAGTGCGTCACTTCGATGCAGAAAATAAAGAACGCGCTGCAGCCCGCATGGATACTGGGTTTTCACATTTCTATCCTTCCACTTGGACATAAACTTGGACATCCGCGGTGAAGGTGCCCGCCCTACCGCAGCGGCATCCCCCGCTGTTCTAGGCTGCGCAACACGGCAGCGGCGATCTCGTCAGCTTGGGTCGCTGCGGCAGCGGGCGGGTTGGCAAGGACTTTGATGATCTCGCCCTGCCGGTTCTGCGCCACGCTGCCGTAGCTGTAGAAGGTCGTCAGCACGCCCTCGTGCCCGAGGTTCTGGCTCCAGGCCTTGAAGTCCTCGGGGGTCTTGCAGATCGTCTGGCCCAGTTGCACCAGCGTGCTGCGCAGGCTGTGCGGGTTGAAGTAGGGCAGGCCCGCCGCCGCGAAGGCGTCCTTGAAGATCACGCGGATGGGCGCGGCCGATGCCCAGGGCTTGCGGTCCAGGCCCGTGGCCTCGAATTGACGGGACGGGCCGACCTCCACCAGCGTGGCTGGGAACAGCGGGTCATCGTTGCCCCAAAGGCAATCGCGCCGCAGATAGTTCACCCAGTCGTCGGCGATGCGCCGGATGTCCTCGCCCACCGGAAAGAAGTAGGTCGTGAAGCTCTTGCTGAACTTTGTCTTCACGTCGCGGGCGTCCTGATAGACGCTGCGGGCGGTCAGGTCCACATGCTTGAGCCGCAATGACGCCAGTGCGCTGTCACGCGCGCCGGTCAGCAGCGCGAAGGCCATCAAGGCGCGGTTGCGCTGCTGGATCACGGAGCCGGCCGGCATGGCAGCGATAGCGTGATGCACCTGCTCCAGCGTCGGCGCCGCGCGTGTGCGTCGCGCCGTGGCGACCCGGGAGTCCTTCTCCGAGAAATTGAAGTACTCGGCATCGCTGTACTTCAGCTTGGACTTGTAGAGCGGCTGCATTGCCAGCCATTGAAAGAAGCGCTTCAGGTGCGCCAGCGTCGCGTACTGCGTAGCCTTGCTCAACTTCTCGCCCGTGGTGCGGCTGTTCTTGTCGGCCAGGCGGCGCTTGAAGGCCACGGCCTGCTCGAAGTGAAAGGTCTTGAAATCGCGGTGCAGGGTGTCGGCCTCGAAGCGCGCGATGGCCTCCGCCGTGGCATCCACCGAGTCCTCGCTTTGGCGCTTCGCTTCCTTCAAGAAGACGAAGTACTGACGCTTGATCCGCTCGTTTTCAGGGTGATGGTTTCGCATGGGTGCTGGCGTCCTGTTTGAAGTCACTATTTGTGCAGGCTGGGTGGCTATCGTCTAGTCGGTGTCGCAACTTCGGCATTGAACAGTGCGCCTTGCGCGTCCGTGCCGGGTTGTTCGCCCTCTGATTCGTCGTAGAGGTAGAGCGGGAAGCATTGGCCCGTCTGCATCATGTGCAGGTCAGGCAGATGGTCGGCGATCAGAGCCGAAAACTCCTTCTGCGCACCCACGCCATTCACGCAGATCAAAAGATTCTTGTGCTTCCCATCGGGGAAGACACGCGGCATTTGATACGTCCGCTCATTGAATCGCCGGTTGTAGTAGAGCCACTGCTTCGTGAATGGCCGGTAGATGCTGGGCGTAAGGCTCTTAGCGTCGAGTGCGAATCGGCGGTCGTTCACCAGCTCCTGCTTCAGCGCACCGGTCCAACTGATTTGCTCGGGGTCCGCGTTCACGAAGCCATCAACTACCTTTTCTCGGTCATCCTTGCGAAGGCTGCCATTTGCCAGCGAGAAGCGCTCTGCCTCGGCGTTGTAGAAAGCAATCATCCGCGCCATGTTTTCGGCGACGGCTGACCGGCTGGCGTTGTAGCACCACGCGTCACGCTGGGTTTTCACGCCACTGGAGTAATTAGAGAAGAGGGTGATTTCGCCCCCGCCTCCCTTGTCGCCCAACACAAGGTATTGATTCAATTCATCGTTGCGCTGCCGCAGCCAATCACCGTGCTGGTCCGGTTCGATTTCCGTCCACAAGTCGGCGTCCGAGATTCCGGCGACGTTGACGAAGCCGGCGATCTTCTGAAGCTTGTCTTCCCGGCTCAGGTAATCGCCGATGTCGTAAAAGTGAATCTGGCCGTGCTGGCTTGCGTTGGGGTTCTTCACCAGCAGGGAGATGGCAATGGGCGCGCGGCTACCGCTGCCGAAAATCTTGCCGCCCTCCTTGCGGGACAGCTCTCCTGACGTGCGCTGATTGCCGCGCAGGTGGAATATCCAGATGCTGCTGAACTCGTCCGCCAGACACTTGCGCAACCCGTCGAATGTGCCGGTATCGACGAAGCCGGCGTTGGTCACGAAGCCAATCACGCCACTGGTGCCGATGCGGTCGCTGGCCCATCGGATGGCGCGGATGTAGCTGTCGTACAGCGCGTTCTTGTTGGTCGCCGTCGATTGCTCGGCGTAGGTCTGCCGAACGCGCGCATCCAGGTGCGGGTAAGCGAAGTTCTGGTTGTTGTCGTTCGCGCGTTCCTGGCCCACGGAGTAGGGCGGATTCCCCATGATGACGCGGATGTCCAGCTTCTTCTGCCGCTTCCTGCGCGCGCTGTTGTCCACCGTCAGGGCGCTAACCAGATCGTCCCGCTCATACATTTGGAACGTGTCAGTCAGGCAGATGCCCTCGAAGGGCTGGTACTCCCCCCCGACCATGCCGTGATACACCGCCTCGATGTTGATGGCCGCGATGTAGTAAGCCAGCAGCACGATTTCATTGGCGTGAATCTCGTGCTTGTATTTGTGCGGCAACTCGGCCGGCGTGATCAATCCGCTCTGCAGCAGCCGGGTGATGAAGGTGCCGGTGCCGGTAAAGGGGTCGATGATGTGGACGCCCTGGCTGCCCAGCGTCTGGCCGAACTCGGTTTGCAGGATGTGCGCAATGCTGTGGATGATGAAGTCCACCACCTCCACGGGGGTGTAGACGATGCCCAGCCGTTCCGTCATGCGCGGGAAG
>CAZZHF010000344.1:0-2939 GCA_964653545.1 uncultured Gammaproteobacteria bacterium
GCGGATCAGGTGGCGGAACTGGCTGATTGTTGGTGGGACCATGAGCACCAGTGTACGAAATCTGGCGCCGGAACGTGGGTCTCATGTTCGCTTGGTCCGAGCTTTGATTGTGAGCTTAAATCGGTTTATCGAACCGTCCGTCATGACTCTGCGCCATCTGCAGGATGACCTGCCAGGCATCCTCCTCCACCGGCATCACCGATAACCGATTCCCCCGCCGCACCAGCGGCATTTCGATCAGCGCCGGGTTGTCGCGCAGTTCGGCCAGCGATATCAGACGCGGCAGCTTGCGCACCAGGCGAACGTCGACCATGAACCAGCGCGGCTTGTCGGGGGTAGAGGCCGGGTCGAAGTATTTGCTCTCTGGATTCCACGAGCTGTCATCCGGATACGCCTCGCGCACCACTTCCACGATGCCAACGATGCCCGGCGGGTCGCAGTTGGAGTGGTAGAAAAAGGCCTGGTCGCCCACCTGCATGGCACGCATGAAGTTGCGCGCCTGGTAGTTGCGCACACCGTCCCAGTGCTCGGTGGCCTTGGGTTTGGCCGCCAGGTGGTCGATGCCGAACACGTCCGGCTCGGATTTGAACAGCCAGTAATTCATGGGGTGCTCGGGGCGGTTTTTTTGCGGCCGATTCGGCTTTCCGTGCCGGCGCGCAGGCGGGCGATGTTGTCGCGGTGGCGCCAGATGAGGATGGCGGCGATCAGCAGTGTGGCCAGCGCCAGCGCCGGTTGACGCGTCCACAGAAAGGTGTAAATCGGCGTCAAGCCCACGGCGACCAGGGCAGCCAGCGACGAATAACGCGTGACCGCGGCGGTAGCGAGCCAGGTAAGACAGGTGGCCAGGCCGACCGGCGGGCTCATGGCCAGCACCACGCCAAGGGTGGTGGCAACGCCCTTGCCGCCAGCAAAGCCAAAATAGAGTGGGTACAAATGTCCGAGGAAGGCGGCGAACATGACCGCCGCCAGGCCCCACGGCGGCAGGTGCAATGTGTGGGCCAGCAGTACCGGCAGCACGCCCTTGAGCAAGTCACCGACCAGGGTAAGGAAGGCCGGCCATTTGCCGCCGATGCGCAGCACATTGGTGGCGCCGGGGTTGCGGGAGCCTTCGGCGCGCGGATCCGGCAGGCGCAGCAGGCGACACACCACAATGGCCGCGGACAGCGAACCCAGCAGATAGGCAACGACAGTGACAGCCAGGGACAGGATTAACATACAGATGACCGGGATGGAACGTACACAGATAGTAACGGTGCCGGGTCGTGGATGACCTGCCCTGCCCCGCCGTCGACGCGCTGGCGCTGTCGGCGCGGCTCGAATCGCGCATTCATGAAGCGCTGGCCGCGGCTGGCGGGCGACTGGGTTTCGATGCCTATATGCAGCGGGCCTTGTACGAGCCGGGCCTCGGCTATTACGTCAACGGGCTGCGCAAGTTCGGGCGCGGTGGCGATTTCGTTACCGCGCCCGAGCGCTCGCCGCTGTTTGCCCGCGCGATGGCGCGGCAAGTGGCACAGGTGCTGGCCACTGTGCAGGACGGCGACGTACTGGAATTCGGCCCCGGCAGCGGCGCGCTGGCAGCCGAGTTGCTGGCGGAACTCGATCGGCTCGGCTGCCTGCCACGGCGCTACCTGATGCTGGAGCTGAGCGCGGACCTTAAGCAGCGCCAGCGCGAGGCCATTGCCCGACACGTGCCGCATCTGGCCGATCGGGTAGCGTGGCTGGAACATCTGCCGCAGCGGTTCGAGGGCGTAATGATCGCCAACGAGGTGCTGGATGCGATGCCGGTACGGCGCTTTCGGCGTACAGCCAATGGCCTTGCCGAACTGTATGTGACCAAGGCCGACGCCGACCTGCGCCTGGTGGAGGGCTCGCCACAGGACGACCGGCTGGCATTGCGCCTGGAGCCGCTGGGCCTGCCCGACGGTTACGAATCGGAAGTGAATTTCGCCGCCGAGGCCTGGGTCCGTACTGTATGCGAGCGGCTGCAGCGTGGCCTGTTACTGCTGATCGACTATGGCTATCCGCAGGCGGAGTACTACCACTCGCAGCGCCAAACCGGCACCTTGCGGTGCCATTACCGCCAGCGCGCCCATGGCGACGCGCTGCTGTGGCCGGGCCTGCAGGACATCACGGCGCATGTGGATTTCACCGCCATGGCGCAGGCGGCGGTGGCGGCGGGCGCCACGCTGGCCGGCTTTGCCAACCAGGCGCAGTTCCTCATCAATTGTGGCCTGACGCAGCTGCTTGAAGCGGTCGATCCGGACGATACGGGATACCTGGACCTGGCCTTGCAGGCGCGGCAACTACTGTTGCCGCAGGCCATGGGCGAGGCTTTCAAGGTGCTGGCGCTGACGCGGGCACTGGACGGACGTGACGGTTTGCTCGGCTTCGCCAGTGGCGATCGACGCCACCGCCTGTGAGCTGCCACCCGGCAACTATTGACGCCGGTCAGGATGGCGGCTGTGGCAATGGCCCACTTGAGGCCGGCGGCCGTTAGAATGCTCGTCGACTCTGGCCCGATGCGCGCGGGAGTCCGCCAGCCCACGGACGGGTACCGGTGGTGCGTACGGCACCCGATACGCGCGTTTTCGGTCAGACCTCGGGGCTGCCCCTGGCGGTCCCATTCGCCGGCTGTCAGGCCGGCATTGCGCAGGAGCATGGGCATGCGTATCGAACGTCTTTCCCCGGCCAGTTACCGGGAGCTGATCCAGCCGGATCGCGTCCACGGCTCGCTGTACACCGAGCCGTACGTGTTCGAGGACGAGCTGGACAAGATTTTTTCCCGCGGCTGGGTATTTGTCGCGCACGACAGTGAGCTGCCCAATCCGGGCGACTACATCACCCGCACCGTCGGTCGCCAGCACTACCTGGTCACGCGCGCGCCGGACGGCGCCGTCAACGTGTTCATCAACCGCTGCCAGCACCGCGGCAACCTGCTG
>CAZZHF010000345.1:0-2882 GCA_964653545.1 uncultured Gammaproteobacteria bacterium
GGTAGACCTCCTGCACTTCATTGACAACGAAACGCGTCAACTCCTCCACCCCTAGCAGGCGCAGGATGTCGTGCGGCACCGGCGAGCCATCGGCAATGATTTCACCGCGGCTGACATGTTCGCCCTCGAATACCGTGATGTGGTGGTATTTGGGGGTCAGATACTCATGCTGAACCGCTTGGTCATCAGTAATGACCAGCCGCTGCTTGCCCTTGGTTTCCTTGCCGAACGACACGATGCCGGTTTGCTCGGCCATGATCGCCGGATCCTTGGGCCGGCGTGCCTCGAACAGATCCGCCACCCGCGGCAGACCACCGGTGATATCGCGCGTCTTGGACGTTTCCTGAGGAATACGCGCCAGCACTTCGCCCACTCCGACCTCGGCGCGATCTCCCAGCGTGATGATGGCCCCGGCTGGCAGGAAATAACGGGCCGGAATGTCGGTCCCCGGCAGCATCTTGTCCTCGCCAGCATCGTCCACCAGCTTGATCATGGGCCGCAAATCACGACCCGCCATGCCCCGCTGCTTGGTGTCGGTCACGACGATGTTGGACAGACCCGTAGCCTCATCAACTTCGCTGACCGTGGTGACACCTTCCACCACGTCCACCAACTGGACCCGCCCCTGCACTTCCGTAACGATGGGATGGGTATGCGGATCCCAGGTGGCGACCACCTGGCCGGTTTCAACGATCTGCTCTTCCCCGGCCGTCACCACCGCGCCATATGGCAGCTTGTGGCGCTCACGCTCACGACCATGCTCGTCGATGACCACCAGTTCGCCCGAACGCGATACCGACACGCGGTTGCCGCTGGTCTGGAACACCACTTTGACGTTGTCCAGACGAATGGTTCCGCGCGTGCGAACCTGGACACTGTTGAGCGCCACCGCGCGCGAAACCGCACCACCGATATGGAAGGTACGCATGGTCAGCTGGGTTCCGGGCTCACCGATCGATTGCGCCGCGATGACGCCCACGGCCTCACCGATATTGACCTGGTGTCCACGCGCCAGGTCACGCCCGTAACACTTGGCACATACGCCAAAGCGCGTCTGGCAGGTAATGACTGAACGCACTTTCACGGCGTCCACGCCGGCCGCCTCAACCTGCGCAACCACCTCCTCCGTGAGCAGAGTGCCAGCCTCGACCAGCACATCGTCGAGGCCCGGCAACAGGACGTCCTGTGCCACAGTGCGGCCCAGGATGCGATCGCGAAGCGGTTCGATGACATCGCCGCCGGAAATCACCGCACCCAGCTGCATGCCGTCTTCGGTGCCACAGTCGTCTTCGGTGATGACCAGATCCTGGGCCACGTCCACCAGGCGGCGGGTGAGGTAGCCGGAATTGGCGGTCTTGAGCGCCGTATCGGCCAGGCCCTTACGGGCACCATGGGTGGAGATGAAGTACTGAATAACGTTAAGGCCTTCACGGAAGTTGGCCGTGATCGGCGTTTCGATGATCGAGCCATCAGGCTTGGCCATCAGGCCGCGCATGCCGGCCAGCTGGCGAATCTGTGCCGCGCTGCCGCGCGCCCCGGAGTCCGCCATGATGTAGATGGAATTGAATGACGGCTGGGTGACGGAGTTGCCATCCCGATCGATCACGGTCTCCTGACCGAGCTTCTGCATCATGGCCGCGGCCACCTGGTCGTTGGCATGCGACCAGATGTCGACCACTTTGTTGTAGCGCTCGCCGTCGGTAACCAGACCGGACGCGTACTGTTGGGCGATTTCCTTCACTTCCCCTTCGGCGCGGGCAATGATGCCGACCTTCTGGTCAGGGGTGACCATGTCGTCCACGCAAATGGACGCGCCCGAACGGCTTGCGTAGTGGTAACCGGTATACATGAGCTGGTCGGCGAAGACCACAGTCGCCTTCAGGCCGACCTTGCGGTAGCAGTCATTGATCAGGCGCGAGATGACTTTCTTGTCAAGCGCCCGGTTGATCAACTCGAACGGCATGCCGGCGGGCAGCACTTGCGACAGGATGGC
Organism: uncultured Gammaproteobacteria bacterium; assembly: GCA_964653545.1. Taxonomy (GTDB): domain Bacteria; phylum Pseudomonadota; class Gammaproteobacteria; order Immundisolibacterales; family Immundisolibacteraceae; genus Immundisolibacter. Next base: position 1,994 of record CAZZHF010000345.1, read on the forward strand.
CCGGCCTATGGTGGTGTCCAGCAGACGAGTACGCGTCTCGATCTCGCCCTGGTCATCAAACTGGCTGTCGGTGATACGCACCTTGACCCGCGCTTGCAGATCGACAGTGCCGGCGTCATAGGCACGCTTGGCTTCGGCCGCATCGGCGTAGGCCCGGCCTTCACCGCGCGCATTGATGCGGTCGCGCGACATGTAATACAGGCCAAGCACGACATCCTGGGTTGGCACGATCACCGGGTCGCCGTTCGCAGGCGACAGGATGTTGTTGGTGGACATCATCAGCGCACGGGCTTCGAGCTGGGCTTCCAGCGACAGCGGCACATGCACCGCCATCTGGTCACCGTCGAAGTCGGCGTTGAACGCCGTGCACACCAGCGGATGCAGCTGGATGGCCTTGCCCTCCACCAGTACCGGTTCGAACGCCTGGATGCCCAGGCGGTGCAGGGTCGGAGCGCGATTCAGCAGCACCGGATGCTCGCGGATAACCTCCTCGAGCACGTCCCAGACTTCCGGCCCACCCTTCTCGACCAGCTTCTTGGCCGCCTTGATGGTGGTGGCCAGGCCGCGCCGTTCGAGCTTGCCGAACACGAACGGCTTGAACAGCTCTAGCGCCATCTTCTTGGGCAGGCCGCACTGGTGCAGCTTCAGCTGGGGGCCGACCACGATCACCGAGCGACCGGAGTAATCGACGCGCTTGCCGAGCAAATTCTGCCGGAACCGGCCCTGCTTGCCCTTGATCATGTCGGCCATCGACTTGAGCGGACGCTTGTTGGTGCCGGTGATGGCGCGACCACGGCGACCGTTATCGAGCAGGGCCTCGACCGATTCCTGCAGCATGGGCTTCTCGTTGCGCACGATGATCTCTGGCGCGTTCAGGTCCAGCAGCCGC
>CAZZHF010000346.1:0-2873 GCA_964653545.1 uncultured Gammaproteobacteria bacterium
ATTCCCGACGAAGAGTGGATCGGCAGCAGCCAGATGCTCGATGAGCGAAAACTCACCATCGGCCAGGTGCTGGGCGCGCAGGTCAGAACCTTCGACTACAGCTACGACTTCGGCGATGGCTGGGATCACCGGATCACGGTGGAGGAACGTCTGCCGGGTCAAGAGGGGCACAACGACTGGCCAATGTGCCTGGCCGGCGAGAACGCCTGCCCGCCCGAGGATGTAGGCGGACCACCGGGCTACATGGACTTCCTGCAGGCCATGCGCGAACCGAAGCACGAGCAGCACGCCGACTACTGGCGCTGGTGGGGCGGGCCGTTCGACCCACACGCCTTCAGCATCAACGCGGCCAACTTGGCGATCCGCAAGCTGCGCTGAAGTCAGTCCATCACGTCAAGATGGGTTGGCTGGACGCATACCGCGGATGAGCCGGCGCAACAGATATTCCGGAATGCCGACGCGCTGGGTCATACGGCCCACTGGCTGCATAGCTCTCAGAAGTGACTCAGTTCCGGTTGGCGCCAACAAAGCAAGACTAAAGCAATCGCCAGGCCCGCAGCGCCTCTTCGAAGGTGTTCATGTGGAGTTCGATGACGCGCCGAATGGAGCCGTCGCTCTCAATCTGGTAGCCGCCCGCCAGGTTCCAGGTCACCGGAATCCCGAGGTCCCGGGCGATTGTGAACAGGGTGGCATCCCTTACTCGCATCTGTCCGGTGGTCAACAGCCCGCCTAGGGGATCGTCAATGTGCACATCGGCGCCGGCCTGGTACAGGATGACGCTAGGATCGAAGTCCCGCAGCTGGTCGCTCAGCGCCGACACGGCCTCCAGATAGGGCCGGGCTTGCTCGGGCCTTCGGAACAGATGGCCCAGGCTCAGGTGGAACACACGGGCGCCCAGGTCCTGTGTGTCGATGATGGCCTGGGTGCCGTCCCCGTAGTGGTAGTCGCAGTCGATGATCGCGACGCGCTCGACGCGTCCTTCGTCCAGCAAGCGCGTCGCCGCGACCATCAGGCCATTGAAGGTGCAGAACCCCCACCCCGCATTCGGGCCGGCGTGGTGGAAGCCGGAGGTGAGTGATGCGCTGATCCCGTCGCGCAGCGCCGCGAGCGCCGAGTCGTAGCAGGCGCCGCACGTGTACAGCAGCGAGCGGGCCACCGATTCGGAATGGGAGCCGAAGCCGTTCGGTTGTCTCAGGCTCAGCACGTCGTCGACGAAGCCGCGATCGTGCACCCTGTAGATGTCGGACACCGCCACCGGGTCGGGGGCGACCAAGCGGATGGGCCAAGCCTTGCATGCGAGAGCCTGCGACACGAGCTTCGGCTTGCGGTCGCTCGGGGAGCGGCTCGCCTGGGCATCGGACACCAAGTCATCAGAATAGAACACCTCCAATGTCTGCAGGCTGCGCTGCTCGCTGGCGTCCATCCTAGAGTTGCGCCCGGGCCACGCCTTGGAGCTGTTCGAGGGTCGTCTGACCCGGCGAAAACAGGCAGGCATCGATCTGGGCCTGGAAATGGGCGGTAAAGGCGCGTCGGCGGTTGGCGGGCGTGACGGCCAACGTGAGCAGCCTCAGAAAGCGATAACCATCGCAATCACGTATGTGAATCACGCCACCGGGCAGCTTGGCACAGGGGCGCACCGCCAAGTCATCCCGCCGGCGCACGGCGAACAGGCTTCCTGGGGGCATGCGCACGCCGTGGAGCCGCAGTTCGGTCAGGCTGATGCAGGAGTGATCGTCGCCTAGGTTGAGTTTCTCGATTAGGAGCGGCTCGCCGCGGTCGGACACGTGCACATTGATGCGTCCGGCGCGCCGCACGTGGCCGTTGGCGATCTCGAGGAAAAATCTTTCAGCCAGCGTGCAAGTCCCGACTTTGAGTTCCTCGTCCCAGGGCGGAAGGTCGTATTCCGATGGCGGCCCATCGCCGGGCATCACTAGGTCCGCGATGATGGCGGCCAGCAGACGGCTCTCCTCGCGGGCCAACTTGGCAGGCAGGTCGCGCAGCACCTGTCGCAGCTGGGACAGGCCGCTGCCCGCGTCCACGCCGTCGGTCGCTTCGGCCAACGGTTCGCGGAGCGCTACCCTTGCCCAGCTCGGGAAAAGCTTGCCTATCACCTCCCTGCGCTCGCTCAAGGGGCGATTGACGAGCACCGCCAAGTGCCTGGTGGATTGCGTGAAGCCACAGCCTCGACGCTCCGTACAGTGCGAGAAGTGCTCGCTGAGCATCTCGACCAGAGTATTGTTGAGTCGGCAGCCCTCGGCCTGCAGAAGATCGCAAAGCTCGTGCGGTGCCAAGCTACTGCATTCGTCATCTGTCGATTGTTGCTTAACGTACATGAAAGTGGGACGAACTTGGTTGCGACTCCGCCACACGGCCATTCTATTGAAATACGCGCAGCGCGCAATTCCTACTTCACTGAATCAATGAGATTGTCTGTAATTCGATGCTTTGGGTTGTTGTGCTTCCATTGAATGGGCTTGGAGATCTTGTTGTGCTAGCGGATGTGTGGCGCATGATTTTCTTGCATAGGTCTTTGATGTTGGTGACGCTGTCGCGCGCGATCACGTCGCGCTGGATTTTGGCGAACCAGATCTCAATCTGGTTCAGCCAGGACGAGTTGGTGGGCGTGTAGTGGATGTACACGTTCCGTGTCAATAGCAGCGTTAAACGCCCTAGGGCTGAACATTCCGCATTCTTCTGCTTCGTTCTGCTGATTGGCATAAATGCTCCTGATTGGTCATGTTATGCCTCACACAAAATTCAGGACAGGCTCTCACCACTCAGTGCTTGACCGAATGCGTTTCACAGTTACAATCATTCATGATGGCATGTCCATTCACAAGATCGTATGCACTTGCAAATCGCAGTGGCGTGCC
>CAZZHF010000347.1:0-2870 GCA_964653545.1 uncultured Gammaproteobacteria bacterium
TCGGCCGCCACGACAACTTCTTTGACCTGGGCGGGCACTCGCTGCTGGCTACGCGATTGGTTGGGCGGCTACGAACTGCATTTGAGATGGAAATCCCACTGCGTGCCCTGTTCGAGATGCGCACCGTGGCGGACCTGGCCGACTACCTGACTGCTTACCGCTGGGCGGTTGATTCCGGCGAGTCCGCAGGTGTCGAGCAGGATGTATCCCGCACCGAGGGCGTGCTGTGAGCCAGGTTAGGGATGACGCAGCCTACCGATCTGCGGTGGCCAGCTTGGCGCAGCGGTTTCTTCTTGACGAATTGCACAAGACCACACCGATCTGGTTGCGAGCAGCTATTGCCGAGGTCGCCGATCAGTACCAAATGGATGGCGAGTCGGTGTTTGACGATCTGGTGCGCGCTTTTTTTCGCAGTTGGTGGCGGTTGCCCCTGGGAGCGCTATTGCGGGATGCGGCAGACAAGCTGGCTCGGATTGGGCGCATCGGGAGTTTCTACCTGTGGCAGCGACTGTATGGATATCGCGAAAAACCGCCTCTGAGTTTTCCAAATGTGGAGGACCAGTGCCGAAGGCTTCCGGATTTATCCAGCGGCAAAGTATCGATTGTCGTGCTCAGTTACAACCGGTTGCCATATCTGAAAACCACGCTTGGGTCCCTGTATGCCACCGCGGGTTACGATAATTTCGAGCTGATCGTGGTGGATAACGGTTCCAGTGATGGCAGCGTTGCCTACCTGAAAGCGCTATATGCCACGGGGAAAGTGGACAAGCTGATTTTGAGTGGCCGGAATCTGGGCACGTCTGCTGGATACAACCAGGGATTCGCTCGCGCCGATCCTGAAAGTGAGTTTCTCATGAAACTTGATTCGGATATCGTCTTGCTCAGCCGGGGTTGGTTACAGGAGATTGTCTCCTGTTTAAAGGCGCAGCCCAATCTTGGCCTGGTGGCGCTGACCGTGTGTAATCACGCAGGATTGCGGAATATACCCACCGTGACTCAGCACGGGCGTCGGGTCAAGCCGATGTGGTTCGGCATCATGGGGGCGGCCGGCTTTACCTTTCGGCGCGAAGTCCTGGAGCGCATAGGCTATTTCAATGAGGATTTTGATTACCTCTATATGCCTGACGATGTCGATTATGTGTATCGGGTTGTTGCAGATGGCCGGGAGGCATATTACCTTGCTGACTACCTGGCATTCGAGCGCCGTGACCTCGACCGGCGGAAATTTTTACGTTATGAGAAAAGGAAGAAACAGAAACCACCTCTCGGATTGATGCGTCGATATTTCAGTGGCGAGAAGAGCCGGAAAATTTTTTATCGTTCTTACCAGTCTGCCTCCCTTGGCTCTCTTGGCCCGACGCCAGGACTGATAAAGCTCGCAACGGCTTCGACCAGCAACGCGGATGGTCAGGTTGTGTCATGAAGGTATCGGAATTCATTTCCTCGCTGGCACGGCAGGACATACGGCTTTGGGTGGACGGCGGTAATCTGCGCTACAGCGCTCCGGAAGGCGCTTTGACACCTGCCGTGCTGGGCCAGATGCGCGACCTGAAGGCGCAGATCATCGAGTTTCTTTCCGGCGCTCGTGGCTATTCCGCCGATGCAATTCGTCCCGTTCCGCGCGATAAGGGAGGCGTCTTGTCGCTTGGTCAACAGCGACTTTGGTTTTTACAGCAACTCGACCCGCATAGCGGTGCCTATAACATTCCCGGTGCTTTGCGTATTCGTGGGCCGCTGCACAAGGAGGTTTTGCGGCGTGTTTTTGAAGAGATTGTCGGCCGCCACGAGATTCTGCGCAGTTTGTATAAGGATCACGCGGGTACCCCGATCCTGTGCTTTAACGACGAGCGTCATTGGGCTTATGCGGAGGAATCACTTCGGGTGATTGACGCGGAGCTGCGCCAGGCTCGCGCGACGGAAATTGCTCTACGGGAGTCGGCTGCGCCCTTTGATCTGGGACAGGGGCCGATGCTAAGGGTGCGGCTGCTCGAGCTGGGTGATGAGGATCATGTTTTGCTGGTCACCATGCACCACATTGTCGCCGACGGCTGGTCGGTGGGTGTGTTGATCCAGGAACTCATTACCTTGTATGCGGCCTTCATGGCCGGGCGACCTTCACCGCTTCCGCCACTGGCCATTCAATACGCTGATTTTGCTGCCTGGCAGCATGATCATCTGCGCGGCGCCCGCCTGGAGGAACAGGTTTCATATTGGCGACAGCAACTCGCCGGGGCGCCGCCGCTGATTCAGTTGCCGACTGATCGGCCACGTCCCGCGCTGCAGACGTTCCGGGGCTCGTCCATCACGTTTCAACTGCCGGCCAGGTTGGGCGCTCAACTTGGGGAGTTTTGCGGGCAGCAGGGCATAACAGTATTCATGGCGTTGCTCGCGGCCTATCAGTTGCTGTTACAGCGATATTCGGGTCAGAGCGATTTGACCGTGGGTATTCCCATTGCGGGACGAACGCGCACCGAACTGGAGGCGTTGATAGGTTTTTTTGTCAATGCCCTGGTGATGCGCGCGGATCTGTCGGGGAATCCGACGGTTACTGAATTGTTGAGCCGGACACGAGAGACGACACTTGCGGCCTACGCGCACCAGGATGTACCGGTGGATATTCTGGTAGACAGCCTGGGTGTCGAGCGCAGCACCAGCTACGGTCCGCTGGCGCAAGTGGGGTTCGCCCTGCAGGACACGGCTCAGATGCAGGCCGGAGTGGGCGATCCACAGGCTTTCGCGGGGCTGGGCCTTGAGGTACTTCCGTTCGAGGTCGTTGGCCAGACAGCAAAATATGACATCACGCTGATGGCCGCGCCGCTCTTGGACGGCAGTTTGCTGGGCACGTTGGAGTACAGCACGGACCTGTTTGA
>CAZZHF010000348.1:0-2819 GCA_964653545.1 uncultured Gammaproteobacteria bacterium
TCAATCCTAAATTTATATGGGCCGTCTATTGCCAGGCGGCCGGTAGTTTTCATCCGGAGGCCCCGTGCCAGACATCCGCTTGCCGGACGGTTCCACCCGCAGTTACCCACAACCGGTCAGCGTGGCGACGGTGGCGGGCGACATCGGTGCCGGCCTGGCGCGCGCGGCGCTGGCGGGCAAGGTGGCCGGCAAGCTGGTGGATACCTCCTACCTGATCGAGAAAGATACCGACCTGGCCATCGTCACCGAGCGCGACCCGGACGGCGTGGAGATCATCCGCCATTCAACGGCCCATTTGCTGGCCTACGCGGTCAAGGAGCTGTTTCCGCAGGCGCAGGTCACCATCGGTCCGGTGATCGAAAGCGGCTTTTATTACGACTTCGCCTACAGCCGGCCGTTTACGCCGGACGATCTGCTTGCAATCGAAAAGCGCATGACCGAGTTGGCGAAACGGGATATTCCGGTCACCCGGGAAATCCTGCCACGCGACGAAGCGGTGGCGTTCTTCCTGGCTCAGGGCGAGAAGTACAAGGCTGAACTGATTGCCGCCATCCCGGACAGCGAGGACGTATCCCTATACCGCGAGGGTGATTTCGTCGACCTGTGCCGTGGACCGCATGTGCCGGCTACCGGCAAGCTCAAGGTGTTCAAGCTGATGCGCGTGGCCGGTGCCTACTGGCGCGGCGATTCGCGCAACGAGATGTTGCAGCGCATCTACGGCACCGCCTGGGCCAGGAAAGAAGACCTCGACGCCTACCTGCACCGCATTGAGGAAGCCGAAAAGCGCGACCATCGGCGCATCGGCCGGCAGCTCGATCTGTTTCACCAGCAGGACGAGGCGCCCGGCATGGTGTTCTGGCACCCCAAGGGCTGGGCGCTGTGGCAGACCGTCGAGCACTACATGCGCGGGGTCTACAAGGCCTCCGGATACCAGGAAGTGCGCTGCCCGCAAATCCTGGACGTATCCTTGTGGAAGGCGTCGGGCCACTGGGACAACTACCAGGAAAACATGTTCTTCACCGAGTCGGAAAAGCGCGACTACGCGCTGAAGCCGATGAACTGCCCGGGCCACGTGCAGATTTTCAAGTCCGGCCTGCACAGCTATCGCGAGCTGCCGATCCGCTACGGCGAGTTCGGCGGCTGTCACCGCAACGAACCGTCAGGCGCGCTGCACGGCATCATGCGCGTGCGCGCCTTCACGCAGGACGACGGCCACGTCTTCTGCACGCCGGAGCAGATCGAGGCGGAGGTGACGGCGTTCCACCGCCAGGCGCTCGACGTGTACGCCGACTTCGGCTTCACCGACATCGCGGTCAAGATCGCGCTGCGGCCGGACAAGCGCCTCGGTGACGACGCCGTCTGGGACAAGGCGGAGGCGGCGCTGCGGGCGGCGCTCGCGACCTGCGGCGTGGCCTGGGAAGAACTGCCCGGCGAGGGCGCCTTCTACGGGCCCAAGATCGAATACCACCTCAAGGACGCCATCGGCCGCGCCTGGCAGCTCGGCACCATGCAGGTGGATTTCATGGTGCCCGAGCGTCTGGGCGCCGAGTACGTGGACGAGCACAGCCAGCGCCAGCACCCGGTGATGCTGCACCGGGCCATCCTGGGCTCGCTGGAGCGCTTCATCGGCATCCTCATCGAGCACTACTCGGGCGCGCTGCCGCTGTGGCTCGCGCCGACGCAGGCGGTGGTGCTCAACATCACCGACGCGCACGCCGATTACGCCAGGCAGGTGGCCGACACGCTGCGCCGGCGCGGCCTTCGCGTACAGGCCGACTTGAGGAACGAGAAGATCGGCTATAAAATCCGCGAGCATACCCTTCAGCGCGTTCCTTACTTGCTGGTTGTCGGCGAGAGGGAATGCGCTGATTTGTCTGTGGCCGTGCGTACGCGCTCGGGCGAGGACAAGGGCAGCCGGCCGCTGACACAGGTGGCGGATGCGCTTGCCGCCGAAGCCGCGACCCGCGGCCATTGCGTTCAGGAGTGATTGAACATCGCGAAAGAGAAAAAACTCCGCGTCAACGGGGAAATCACCGTCCCGTCAGTGCGCCTGATCGGCGCAGAAGGCGAGCAGGTGGGCGTTGTCAGCCGCATGCGCGCCTTGGAAGCCGCCGACGAGGCAGGGCTCGACCTGGTGGAGATATCCCCCACCGCCGACCCGCCGGTGTGCCGCATCATGGACTTCGGCAAATTCCTGTACACGGAGAGCAAGAAGCAGCAGGTCGCCAAGCGCAACCAGAAGCAGATCCAAGTCAAGGAGGTCAAGTTTCGACCCCAGACCGACGACGGCGACTACCAGGTCAAGTTGCGCAACCTGATCCGCTTCTTCGAGGAAGGCGACAAGGCCAAGATCACGCTGCGCTTTCGCGGCCGCGAAATGGCGCATCAGGAACTGGGCCGCGAACTGCTGCAGCGCCTTGAGGACGACCTCAAGGGCGTGGCGGTGGTCGAGCAATACCCGCGGCTCGAAGGCCGCCTGATGGTGATGGTGATGAGCCCGCGCAAGTAGCGCCGGCCGTTCGAGGGCAGCGCAGGCGCTGCCCACAAGCAGTATTCAGGAGTAGTCAACCGTGCCCAAGCTGAAAACCAACCGCGGCGCCGCCAAGCGGTTCAAGAAAACCGGCTCGGGGGCGTTCAAGTGCAGCCACTCGCACCTGCGCCACATCCTGACCAAGAAAAGCTCCAAGCGTAAGCGCGGCCTGAACGGCACCACGCTGGTGTGCGCGGCCGATACGCCGGCCGTGCGCCAGATGCTGCCGCACGCCTGATCTCGCTGTCTTTACGAGTCCCAAGCCATGCCAAGAGTCAAACGCGGCGTC
>CAZZHF010000349.1:0-2797 GCA_964653545.1 uncultured Gammaproteobacteria bacterium
CCTGCCCAGCCGGGTGGTGTCCACAATGGACTCCACGAACTCCTGGAACTGCCACATCGTGCCGTCGGGCTTGTTCAGTTCGTACACGCCGTCGCTGAACAGGTAGAGCCGCGCGTACGGTCCCAGCGTCTGCTCGCCGTTGCGGAACTTCACGCCCGGCATGGAGCCGATGACCAGGCCGGGCGCCTTCAGCTCGACCGGCCGGGCGGTTTCCAGCGACTCGCCCGTGATGAGCACCGCGGGCGGATGGCCGCCGCGCGCAAACGTGATCTTCCGCTGCGGCCGGTGGTACACGCCATACCAGATGGTGAAATACATGTTGTTCTGCCGCTCCATCTGGAACGTCTCGTTCAAACCGCCCAGCACCGCGCCGGGATTGCGGAAATCCACGTTGGGCAGGGCTTGCGAGCGCAGCACGTTCATCGCGGAAATGGACAGCAGCGCCGCGCCCACGCCGTGCCCGCAGACGTCGAGCAGGTAGATGGCGAGGTGGTCCTGGTCCAGCCAGTGGTAGCCGAACGAGTCGCCGCCCAGCGACGTGGACGGCACGAAAATCCACTCGGAAGTGATGTCTCCCTTCATCGGCTCCGGCAGCAGCGAGCGGACGTACTGCGCCGCCTCGTTCAGCTCCGCCGCCAGGTGCTTCTGGCTTTCGACCAGCTTGCGGTAGGTCGCCTGCTCCTGTTCGCGCAGCTCCTTCTTTTCCAGGCACGACTTGATGCGCGCCCGCAGCAGCACGGGTTTGTAGGGCTTGGGCAGATAGTCGTCCGCGCCGACCTCGATGCACTTGGCGACGCTGTTCAGTTCGTCGAGGCCGGAGATCATGATGACGGCGATCTCGCGCAGCGTTTCATCACGCTTCAGTTCTAGCAGCACCTCGTAGCCGTTCAACTCCGGCATCATGATGTCGAGCAGCACCAGGTCCACGTCCCCCTCGCGCAAACACGCCAGCGCCTGCCGCCCATCCCCCACTCCTGTGACCAGATACCCCTCCGCTTCAAGCCGCTGCCGCAACAGGTCCACGTTCATCGGGTCGTCGTCCGCAACGAGGATGTGACGCGGGCGCGGCGGCTCCGGTTCCGCAGTCGAAATGGTGCTGTTGTCCGTCATTTCATTCAGAACTTCGCCGGAAGGCGATTCAACACCCTTCGCTCCGGCTGGCAACCCGCCCACACCGGAAGCGGCAGGACATCAATGTCAACACCGGGCAAAGCCATCGGTGGCAATGTCTGGCTGGCACCATTAAGCCGGTTTGCCAGTCACTGGGCAAGGACGGTGATACAGGTTGATCTGGCCGGAGCGCATCTTGACACTGCCCCCGAAACGTAACTGCCCCGGAGATACGGTGTTATCCGTCAACAGGTGGTTGGAAGTTTTCTGGCGCGCCTGTTTGTGCGGGCTGGGCCAGTCCGTTACGCGGTGGCGACCGCCGGTGCCGCGAGCGGTGGGCTCGGACGCTCGTCGCCGGCGCTGGCCCGCCCGCCCAAACCGACGGCGCGGTCACGATTTTCCCAGTTCGGATCAAACGGCTTTCCTTGTTTGAGCACGCCGTAGATCAGCCGCACCAGCTTGCGCATGGCGGCGACCACGGTGCGTTTGCCGCCTTTGCCTTTGGCTTTGAGTCGTGCGCCCAAAGCGCGGATGATCGGATTGTGCCGCAGCGCGGTCATCGCGGCCATGTAGAGGGTCTGGCGCAACAGGCGCGAGCCCATCTTGCTCAAGCGGGGCGCGGTGTGGACGGAGGTGCCGCTGGTTTTCTGGCGCGGATCCAAGCCGGCCAGGGCCACGGCTTGCCCGGCGTGTTCGAGCCGTTCAATGGGCGGCAGTTCGGCCACGGCGACGGCCGCGGTCAGCAGGCCCACCCCACTGATGCTGTCAGCCAGCCCGACCTGGCGGGCCAGGTCGGGCTGGGTTTGGAGCAGGGCTTTGATTTGCACTTCGAGTTTGCCGATCGTGGCGTCGAGTTGGCGGATGTGCTGGCGCAGATGTCTGGCGCTGACCGGGTCGGCGGTTTCGAGCCGGTTGCCGCATTGCTGTTTTTGCTTCAGGAAGAAGCCGCGGGTGCGGACCAGATCTTGGAGCTGGCGCTTGCCTGCGGAGACGGGTTGCCACGGGCGGGGGTTCTGGCTGGCGCAGAAGTCGGCGATGAGCGCGGCGTCAATGGTGTCGTTCTGGGTGCGCACCAGGCGGCTGTCGGCGTAGTGGCGGGTGCGGCGGGGATTGACCAGGCTGACGGTGTGGCGGTGTTGATGGAGGTGCAGGGCCAGAGCATCGCCGTAGCGGCTGGTGGCTTCCAGACAGGCGTGCAGCTGCGGGCCGGGATGTTTGGCCAGCCAGGCGTTCAAGGCTTTGAACCCTTTGGCGTGGTTGGGAAAGGTGTGGACATGGCGCGGGCCGTCAGCGGTGGCGGCGCGCAGGCACACGTCGAACTTGCGTTTGGCGATGTCAATGCCGAGGATGTGGGTGGCTTGCATATGAGTGTGGACTTCGATGGTTTATGTTTGTGTGCGAGTCGGCTTGTGGGAGCAGCCCGGCGCCGATCCAGCTTGTATGGGAACTGTCCGGTCACGGCGAAGTGGCGGCGTTCAAGATACGGTTCGATCTGGCCGGGTGTCGGGCGTCCGGCTCAATCTCCGCAGGAGTTCAATGACTCAAGCGCGGCTCGGATCTGCCGGACGCCCGCTCCCCAAGCGTCCTCAAGGAGTCACCGCTTACAGGTGACAATCCCAACATACAAGCGCGGCTGTGTGCGAAGCGTCAGCCGCAGCAAACTCGGGAATTGCTTCGGATTCGATAG
>CAZZHF010000350.1:0-2784 GCA_964653545.1 uncultured Gammaproteobacteria bacterium
CGCGGACATCCTGCGGGGCGCGACGGTCGCGAGCGAGACGGCGACGGCGCAGCAAATCAAGGCGCAGTGGGGCAGCCTGAGGGTGCAGGCGCGGCAGGCGGAGGTTGCCCGGTTCGCGCGGGATCTCGTTCGCATCATGGCGGAGCTGATCGCGACCACGTTCTCGGTCGAGACGCTGGCGGCGATGACGGGCGTGCAGCTGTCGCAGGAGCAAGAGCAGCTGATGCGCTCGGACTTCTTGCGCGCGTACCGTGTGGACATCGAGACGGACAGCACGATCCGCGCCGACCTGACGCGCAGCCAAGAGCAGATGTCGGCGTTCGTGACGGGCTTGGGCTCGTTCATCACGGCGGTCGGGCCGGCGGTGCAAGTCGGTGCCATGCCTATGGATGTCGTGGCCGACCTGCTGGGCGGTTTCGCGCGCCAGTTCAAGTTGGGCAAGCAGGCCGAGGATGCGCTCGACCGGCTGTCCGCTCAGGCCCAACAGCAAGCGCAGCAACCGGCCGCGCAGCAGGGTCCGAGCCCGGAGGAATTGGCCGCGCAGCAGCAACAGGCGCAGGCTCAACAGCAAGCGCAGATGCAGCAAGAGGCCGAGGCCGCGAAACTCCAAGCCTCGCAGCAGCAGGCGCAGATGAATGCGCAGGTGCAGCTCGCGAAGATCGAGGCAGACAAGGAAATCGCGGCCATGAAGGACGCGACCGAGCGTTGGATGTTCGAGCAAAAGCTCGTGGCCGAGGCGCAGCGTGCCGACGCTGACCGCGAGCACAACGGCCAGATCGCACGCGAGAAGATCACGGCATCGAGCAAGCCCACCGCGACCGTCAGCCTCGATGCCAAGAGCGAGCTTGCCGAGCTTGGTCAGGCGGTGATCCAGATGCTCAACATGCATCAGCAGCAGAACGCGCAGATTGTCAGCCTCATGGGCGCGGCGGTCGAGCAATTGACGGCTGCCGCGTCCCGCATGGGCGGGCCGAAGCGGGTTGTGAAGGACGCGCGGGGCGAGGTAATCGGCATCGAACCCATGGCGGTGAACTAGCATGGCCGACAACGTCACACTTCCGCTTACAGGCACGGGGGATGCCACGGCGGCGGTGGCGACCGATGACGTTGGCGGTTCGCACTATCAGCGCGTCAAGGTTGATCTCGGTGGCGACGGCGTAGCGTCTCCGCTCGTGCGGGGCCAACAGACGGCGACCAACTCGCTGCCGGTGGTGCTGGCGAGCGATCAAGGCGCTGTGCCCGTTTCGGACAACGGCGGATCACTCACGATTGACGGCTCGGTATCCATCACGGGCACCGCGACCGTCAAGGAACTTCGCTCAGGCACGGCGACCGTCACGAGCGTCGGTGATAGCGCAACGAGCGTGTCGCTGCTTGCGTCGAACGCCAACCGCTTGGGTGCCACGATCTTCAATGACAGCTCGGCCACGCTCTACATCAAGCTTGGCTCGACGGCATCAACCACGAGCTTCACGTTCAAGGCTTTGCAGGACGACTACTACGAAGTCCCATACGGTTACACGGGGGCCATCGATGGCATCTGGTCGTCCGATGCCGGGGGCAATGCGCGCATCACGGAACTGACCTGATGCCCGCGATCACCCACTTTCGCGGCGGCGTCAGCAACCTAGGCAACACCGCTGGCAGCACGGGCACTGGCTACCGCCAGATTGTGTTCGTTGGAACCGACAACATCACGTTGTCGCAGTCCACCGACGGCCAGAACCTGACAATCAGCATCAGCGGCCAATCCCCGGCCGGCGGCGCTTTCTCTGGCGGTGTCTCGACGGGGGGCAACACCGCAGGCGCGACAGGCATTACGGGCACGCAGCTTGTGTTCGTAGGCTCGGACAACATCACCCTGAGCCAGACGACGGGCGCTAACGGCGGGACGATCAGCATCATCGGCGCGGCTGGCGGCGGAACCGTAAGCTCGGCCACGACAGTCTCAAGTGTGGCGTCGGCCAATGCCATCGGTGCTGACGCGGGCCGGTATGCCTTGGAAGGGCACCAGCACGGCGGCGTCATCAGCATGGGCGCCAGCAATGTCGGCGTGACGGCTGGTAACACGACCGTGCGCCACGGTCACTTTGTGTTTGGCGGGTCTAATGCGATCACGCTGAGCCAGGAGACGGCGGCGGCGGGCGCTAATACGCTGCACGTTCAAGGGCCGCGCTCAGCCACGACCATCAGCGCCGTGTCGGCCGCGAATGTCGTCGGAACTCGTGGAACGGCGTATGCCCTCGAGGACCATCAACACGCGGGCGTGTTCTCTGCCGGCGCGAGCAATGTGGGCTCGACGGCGGGCAATACGCAGGTGGTCCCCGGCCAGTTTGTCTTTGCCGGGTCGAACGCCATCACGGTGTCGCAGCAAACGGCGGCCAACTCGCTCAACACTCTGCATGTGCAGGGGCCGCGCTCGGCAACCACGATCAGCGCGGTTACATCGGCCAACGTGGTCGGCACGCGCGGCACCGCTTACGCCCTCGAAGATCACCAGCACGAGGGCGTCTATCAGGTCGGGCTTTCGACGGCGGGCAACACGGCGGGCAACACGTTCCTTCGGCCGGGCCGCATTGCCTTCCAGGGCTCGAACGCGATCACGCTATCGGGCGAGACCGCGGCCAACAGCCTCCAGACGATCCACGTCCAAGGCCCTCGGTCGGCCACTACCGTGTCGTCCGTTGCGAGCGCCAATAACGTGGGCACGCGTGGTACGGCCTTCGCGCTGGAAGATCACGCGCATGAAGGCGTGTTTTCGGCGGGCGTGAGCACGGGCGGCAA
>CAZZHF010000351.1:0-2729 GCA_964653545.1 uncultured Gammaproteobacteria bacterium
GAAGCCCGCAGCTGCAACAGCTGCTACCGGGGGCTGCGCGCCAGCTACTGCTGGACGAAACTCTGGAAGATGCCCCCTTGGAAGGGATGTCCGAGGTATCGCCTGGCAGGGCGGTTGCGCCGGATGACCTGCTCTATGTGATCTTCACCTCCGGCTCCACGGGGCTGCCGAAGGGTGCCGGGGTACGGCACTCAGGGATGTTGAACCTGCTCGACTGGTATCGGCGTGAGTTCGCTTTCGCGGCGACCGATCGGGCCCTGGTTATCAGCGCCACGGGTTTCGACCTCACACAGAAGAATTTCTTTGCGTTGCTGACCTGCGGTGGCACGGTGGTGTTTCCCGCGGGCGAGGACTATGACCCGGCAGCCTTGATCGGCGCTGTTCAACGCGACGGCATTACGCTCCTGAACTGCGCCCCAAGTGCGCTCTATCCGCTCGTGGAACGCCCTGGTGATTTCACGGCGCTCGACAGTTTGCGGTGCGTGTTCCTCGGCGGTGAGCCGATTCAGGTGGCGCGTCTGCGGGCCTGGCACACGGCGACCGACGCGCGGTGCCAGGTGGTCAATACCTACGGCCCCACCGAATGCGCCGACATCGCGTGCTATCACCGCCTGACGGCCGAAGATATTGCCGGCGCCGGTGGGGTGCCGCTGGGCCTGCCGATCGACAACGTGCAGGTCTATGTGCTGGATGCGTGGGACCACTTGTTGCCGACTGGCCGGACCGGCGAGATATGTATTGCGGGAACCGGCGTTGGTGTTGGCTACGTGGACGATGCGGAACTGACTGCCGAGCGATTCCGGCCCAATCCGTTTGGCACCGGGCGCCTATATCGCAGCGGGGATCTGGGCCGGGTGCGTTCCGACGGGGTGGTCGAATTTCTTGGCCGGCGCGACTTCCAGGTCAAGCTGCACGGTTACCGGATTGAGCTGGGCGAAGTTGAAGCGGCGCTAAGACGGCTGCCGGGGGTTGACGATGCGCTGGCGGCCCTGCGTCAGGATGTTCTGGTCGGCTATGTGCTGTCTTGCGTTGGCGTTGACGAGGCGCTCGACTGGCGGGCTGAACTGGCCGCGCATCTGCCGGCCTACATGCTTCCGGCGACCCTGGTCCGTGTTGAGCACTGGCCTTTGAGCGCGAACGGCAAACTCGACCGCGACGCCCTGCCGGAGCCCAGATTTGAGGCCACGCGACCGTATGAGAAGCCGCGCGGCGCGGTGGAGGAGGCGCTGGCAAGTATTTGGGGCGAGGTGCTCGGCCCCGCCGACATTGGCCGGCAGGATAATTTCTTCGAACTCGGCGGCCACTCCCTGGCCGCCAGCCGGGTTGCGGCACGGGTCCGCGAGGAGCTGGGAGTCTCGTTGTCGCTGCGCAGCCTGTTCCAGGCCCCGACAATCGCCGAACTGGCACGGCAGGTGAACGCGAGCGAAGGTGCGCAGGCCACCTTGCCGACCATTGCCATTGTCGACCGCGCGGGTGCTTTGCCGCTGTCGCATGCTCAACGACGGCTATGGTTCCTGCAGCAGCTCGAGCCACAAAGCAGTGCCTACAACATGCCCGTGGCGTTGCGCCTGGGCGGCGCACTCGACGTGCCCAGGTTGTCGCGCGCCATCGAGGCGATCATCAGGCGCCACGAGATTTTGCGCACGCGTATCGACAACAGCACTGGCGTGCCGCGGCCGATCATTCAGCCGCCGATGGCGTGGCCGCTGGAAGCGGAAGAGCTTGGTGCGGGTAGCGCGAACACGTCAGGCCAGGGTCTGCAGCAATGCATTGATGCATTCGCGGCCCAGCCATTCGATCTTGGACGGGAGGTTCTGCGCACGCGCCTGCTGCGCCTTGCTGCCAACGAACACGTATTGCTGGCTTGTCTGCACCACGTCGCGGCCGATGGTTGGTCGGTCGGATTGCTGGTACGCGAACTGATCAGCCATTACCGGGCCTATGGCGATGGCGCCGCTACCTCCTTGCCCGATCTTGAAATCCAGTATGTGGATTTCGCTGCCTGGCAGGAAGCGCACCTGGACCAGGACACACTGGCCCGACAGGTCGAGTATTGGCAAAAACAGCTGGCCGAGGTGCCTCCCCTGGCCCTGCCCACGGCGCGACAAGACGTTGGCGCCGAGGCGGCCCGGGTAGCAAGTGCTCAAATTGTTCTGGACGCATCCCTGCTGGCGGCATTGCGATCGATCGGCCAGGCCCATGGCACCAGCGTGTTCACGGTGGTGCTCGCAGGCTTCAAGGCGCTGCTCGCCCGTTACAGTGGCCAGGACGATATTTGCGTTGGTACGCCGGTCGCCAACCGGCCGTTTGCCGAGCTGGAGGGTTTGATAGGACCCTTCATCAATACACTGGCCTTGCGCACCAGTCTGGCTGGTAATCCCAGTTTTGACGAACTGCTGGAGCGTGTGAAGCGGGTGGTGCTGGATGGCTTCGCGCACCAGGATGTGCCATTCGAACAGTTGGTCGAAAAGCTCAATGTGGCGCGTGATCTGGACCGCTCGCCTGTGTTTCAGGTGTTGTTCGTCTGGCAGAACACGCCGCAGGAGCCATTGGTTCTGCCGGGGCTAGAGGTCACCCCGTTGCCGGTTGCGGAACCGAGCGCCAAGTTTGATCTGACCGTTGCGCTGGTCGAAAGCGATGCCGGTCTGAGCTGTGAAGCGAGCTATGACGCTGCCCTGTTCGCGCCCCAGACCATCGAGCGTCTGCTGGGCCATTTTGAGCGGGTGCTG
>CAZZHF010000352.1:0-2680 GCA_964653545.1 uncultured Gammaproteobacteria bacterium
GGCGGTGGGCCTGGAGCACGAGCAGAAGACCCCGTGGACCGCGACCGATCTGATTGAGGTCGCCCGTGCTGGCTGGGCCGAAAGCGGCCCCATCACCGACACGGTGGCCCTAGACGAAGGCAAGGATCTGCCTGGCCCGTTCATCCTGGCCGCGGCATTTACCCGCACCCAGGGCGAGCGCGAGCAGCGCGTGGTGGTCATCGGCGACGGCGATTTTCTGTCGAACACCTATATCGGCAATGGCGGCAACCTGAATCTGGGCCTGAACCTGGTCAACTGGCTGGCCGCCGACGCGTCGTTCATCAACATCGCGCCACGCACCGCGCCCGACACGGCACTCAAGATGTCGCGTGATGACAGCATGTTGATCGGCTTTGGCTTCCTGTTCGGCCTGCCGGTGGCTTTCGCCGCCGCGGGCCTGGGTGTCTGGCTGCGGCGGCGGGGACGCTGATGCGTGGCCGGCTATGGCTGAACTTGTTGCTGCTGCTGGCGGTGGCCGGGGTCGGCACCGTGGCCTGGTTGCAACCGGGCAAGACGCCAAAACCGGTGGCGCCAAAGCTAACCGCGATTGATGCCACCAAAGTGCGGCGCATCGAATTCTCGCCGCCCCGTGGTCAGGCGTTCGCGCTGCTGCGCGAGGGCAAGGACTGGTTCATCGAACAGCCGCGTTTGCGGGCTCAGCCCTTTCGGGTCGACACCATTCTCGAACTGCTCAGTGCCAACAGCACGGCGCGGATTGATCCCGCTGATGGCACCAACAAAAGCTTCGGCCTTGATCCACCGCTAGCACGCCTGCGCTTTGACGCAACCGAGATTGCCTTTGGCCTCACCAACCCGGTCGGAATGCGCCGCTATGTGCGCGTCGGCGACGCGGTGCACCTGACAGACGACCGTTACTACCACCACGCCGCCTCTCAATGGCCCGACTGGGTTGACCGCCGCCTTCTGCCGGAGGGGGTGACGCTCACCACACTTGAGCTGCCGGACTTCACGCTGAATCGGCCGGATACCACCTGGCAAATCAGTCCTGAGCACCCCCAAGCCAGTGCCGATGCCGTCAGCGCGCTGGTCGAGGAGTGGCAACGCGCCTATGCCATGGACGTGGAAGAAGCCGAGACCGTGCCGACGGACGCCCAGGCGTTGCGCGTGGGCTGGAAGGCCGGCGCGCTCGAACTTGCCATTGCCCGCGACGGCGACGAGTGGCTGCTGTACCGGCGCGATGCGCCCGTCAGGTATCGCTTCAGTGACAACCAGGGCAAGCGCCTGCTGCAAATCCAGGACGCCGCGCCCCAGACCGCTCCCGGCCCGACGCCCGCCGACATCGCCCCCGCGCCCGTCCCGGCAGACCCGGCCAGCGCCCCGCCCTGATGCCGGAGCTGCCGGAGGTCGAGACCACCCGGCGCGGTCTTGAGCCCTTGCTGGTTGGCCGGCGCATCACCGGCGCCGTGGTGCGCAACGCCGCCCTGCGCTGGCCCGTCGCACCCGAACTGACCAGCCTGCTGCCGGGTGCCGACATCACGGCGGTCGGCCGGCGCGCCAAATACCTAACGCTGGCTACCGCGCACGGTTACCTGCTGCTGCACCTTGGCATGTCCGGCAGCCTACGCGTGCTGCCGGCCAACACGCCGCCGCTGAAGCACGACCACG
The DNA here is from genome assembly GCA_964653545.1 of uncultured Gammaproteobacteria bacterium. Lineage (GTDB taxonomy): Bacteria > Pseudomonadota > Gammaproteobacteria > Immundisolibacterales > Immundisolibacteraceae > Immundisolibacter. The sequence continues at coordinate 1,648 of CAZZHF010000352.1, forward strand.
TCGACATCCTGCTGGACGACGGCCAGTGCCTGCGGCTGCGCGATCCGCGCCGCTTCGGCAGCATTCTTTACGCCGGCCAGGACCCGGAAGCCCACGCACTGCTGAGGGCCCTCGGCCCGGAGCCGCTGGACCTGGATCACACCGAGCTTGGCGGCCACCTGCACAGCGCGGCGCGCACACGGCGGGTGGCGGTCAAGGTATTCCTGATGGACGCCAGCGTCTTGGTTGGCGTTGGCAACATCTACGCCAGCGAGGCGCTGTTTCGAACCGGCATCCGCCCCGGCAAACCGGCTTCCAGCCTCAGCCGTCCGACTTACGTGCGGCTCGCGGCGGTCGTCCAGACGGTACTGGCCGAGGCCATCGCTGCCGGTGGCACCACGCTGCGGGATTTTTCCAACAGCGACGGCCTGCCGGGTTACTTCGCGCAGGAGCTGGCCGTCTATGGCCGTACTGGCGCGCCGTGCCGGGCCTGCACCACACCCATCCGCGAACAGCGCCTGGGCCAGCGTTCGACCTTCTGGTGCCCGGTCTGCCAGAGCTGATTGATGTCCGAATAAGTCCATCCTGGACGTCCCGGACCGCGGAAACCGAAAAGTTGTAGGTTGGATTAGGCGAAGCCGTAACCCAACAATCTACGGGTGACGTGGCGCTAGCCTACGCCCGCAGCCCCATGCCCTTGAGCAGCGGCATCACCTGCTCGCCGAAGTGGTTCAGTTCCGGCCCATAGTCCAGCCAGGACAGCAGCAGGATATCGACGCCGATGTCGGCCAGGCGGCCGATTTCCTGCGCCACCTGCTGCGGCGTGCCGACCAGCGGGTAACCACCCCAGCCGACGATGAAGCGCTCGGTCAGTTCCCGCGCCGCCTCGGGCGTCATCGACCCGCTCTGCACGCCAAAGGTGGTCAGCAGAGTGTCGAGCGCCGCCGTATCCCCGCGCGCCACAATGTGGTCCCACACGGCGCGCGCCTCGGCCTCGCTGCTGCGGCACACCACCGCGGCCGAGGTCATGATGCCGAGGTCGCGCCCGTAGCCG
>CAZZHF010000353.1:0-2675 GCA_964653545.1 uncultured Gammaproteobacteria bacterium
GCCGGGCCACCAGGTCGTCGGGCGGGTGATCAGCGCGCCCGCCAGCAGCGAGCTGCACGCAGGCCAGCGGGTCGGCGTGGCGTGGATTTTCAGCGCCTGCGGGCAGTGCGACTATTGCCGCGAAGGCCGCGAGAACCTGTGCCCCCGGTTCGTCGCCACCGGTCGCGACGCCCACGGCGGCTATGCGCAGTTCATGACCGCATCGGCCGATTTCCGGATGAACTGGGCGATATCGAGGCCGCGCCGCTGCTGTGCGCCGGGGCGGTCGGTTACCGGGCCCTGTCGCTGTGCCGGCTCGAAGACGGCTAGGCGCTCGGCTTGAGCGGCTTTGGCGCCAGCGGGCATCTGGTGCCGCAAATGGCGCGGGCGCGCTTCCCGCGCACCTCTTTATGTGTTCACTCGAAATCCGGCCGAACGGGCGCGGGCGCGGCGGTTATTCGTAGTGCGTCCACAAGCGCAGCACCTTCACGACCTGCTCGGATTCGAGCACCTGATAGACGAGGCGATGCTGGATGTTGATTCTTCTGGACAAGGCGCCGGCAAGATCACCGACCAATTTCTCGTACGGCGGCGGGTTCCGGAAGGGATCTTGCTGGATGATGCCCAACAGTGCCTGCGCTTTTTCCTTCAGGCCGGATGCGGCCAGCTTGCGGGCGTCTTTTTGGGCTTGCCGGGTGTAGACCAGCCGCCATGTCACCAATCCAGCTCCGTGGCGCAGGCGTCGACGGGCTCGGCCATGCCGTCCCTGATCGACTCCCGCAGGCCCGGCACGGACAGTAGATACAGCGTTTCCTGAATAGCCTCCCAATCTTCGGCCGCTACCAGGACCGCGCTGTTACGTTTGCCGGCGATGACAACCGGCTGGTGCGACTCGGCGGCCTGATCGATGAGCCGGTAAAGACTGGCGCGTGCTTCGCTGGCGGTTAGGGTGGACATTGCAATGCACCTGCGGTGTGCAAAGAATCGAAGCGTACGCACATTCGTACGTGACGGCAAGGCGATTGTAGGGCTAATCCGCCTGCTCCAGGTCGCCCTTCACGGCCATCAGAAACCGCGCCGCCTCGCCGCCGGTCACCACCCGGTGGTCGAAGCTCAGCGATAGGGGCAACACGCGCCGCACGGCGGGCTGGCCGTCCACCGCCAGGACCTGATCGCGCGCCCGGCCGGCGCCGAGGATGGCCACCACCGGCGGCACCAGCAGCGGCACCGCGTAGCGGCCGCCGAGCGGGCCAAAGTTGCTCAGCATGATGCTGGCGCCGCGCAGTTGCTCCGGTTTCAGGCTGCGCGTGCGCACGGCGGCCATCAAGGCATCAAGGTCCGCGCGCAGTTGCCTGGCCGACTTGCTGGCGGCGTCGCGCAGCACCGGCACAAACAGACCCTCCGGGCTGTCGACAGCAATACCGACATCGATTTTCTTCAGCAGCCGCCGGCCCATGTCCTCGCTGTCGAACCAGGCGTTCAGCGCCGGCTCGGCCTGGCAGGCAGCGGCAAGCGCCCGCAGCAGGCGCGTCATGGGGTCGCCGGCAGCCGCCCAGGCGTGGATGTCGGCGTCCTCGAACAATGCCGCGGTGGCCACTTCGGCCTGCGTCTTGGCCATGTTGACGGCCATCGCGCGGCGCGTGCCGGTGAGCGGTTCCAGCGGCCCGGTTTCGGCATAGATGCGCGCCACGCGCTCAACATCGGTCTTGATGATGGTGTTGTTGGGGCCGCCCGGCGTGACCGAGCCCAGATCCACACCCAGGCGCTTGGCAAGCGCGCGCACTGCCGGCGTGGCGCGAATGCCCACCGCCGGCCGACCGACGCTTTGTGGGGTTTCGTCGAGCACCGCGCTGCCGGCCGCGACATTGCCGACCACGGTACCGGCGTCGGCGCTGGCCCCGCCGACAAATTCCACCAGCGGCGCGCCGACCTCGACCCGCGCACCGACCTCGGCGCACAGGCGCTCGATCTCGCCGGTACGTGGCGAGGGCACTTCGACCACCGCCTTGTCGGTCTCGACCGAAACCAGCGGCTGGCCCTCGACCACGTGATCGCCGGGGCCGACGTGCCAGGACAGCAGTTCCGCCTCGGCCAGACCCTCGCCAAGATCGGGCAGCGCAAACACCTTTGCGGGTTCGTTCATCGGCTCAGTGCTCCAGTACGCGGCGGGCGGCCGCCAGAATCCGCTCCGGTCCCGGCAGGTAGCTGTGCTCCAGACGCGCCAGCGGCATCACCGTGTCGTAGCCGGTGACGCGCTCGACCGGCGCCAGCAACGAGAACAGGCCAGGGCCGGCGAGCAGGGCGGCGATTTCCGCGCCGAAGCCACCGCTGAAGGGCGCTTCGTGGACGATCACGCAGCGGCCGGTCTTGGCCACCGACGCGAGCAGGGTGTCGGTGTCGAGTTGTTTCAGCGTGGCGACGTCGATCACCTCGGCGCTGACACCGCCCTCGGCCAGGCTGTCGGCCGCACTGAGGCAGTCATGCACGCTGGCGCCCCAGCTGACCAGGGTCAGGTCGCTACCCTCGCGCAGCACGAAGCACACATCCAGCGGCAACGCCTCGCCGTGATCGACGACCTCCTCTTTCATGGAGCGGTAGATGCGTGCTGGCTCCAGGAATACCACCGGGTCGGGGTCGCGGATGGCGGCGAGCAGCAGGCCGTAGGCGCGTGCTGGCGAGGACGGAATCACCACCCG
>CAZZHF010000354.1:0-2244 GCA_964653545.1 uncultured Gammaproteobacteria bacterium
GATCGAATTCTTCTGGTACGGCTGTCCGCATTGCTATTACGCCGAGCCAGCTGTGGCCGAATGGCGCAAGCGGCAACCGGCCGAGGTGCAGTTCGTACGGGTACCGGCGATTTTCAACACCAACTGGGCAGTGCTGGGACGTGCCTATTACGCAATTCAACAACTGGGCTTGGGCGAAGACGTGCACCGTGCTCTGTTCGAAGCCATTCATGCCGACCGCAAGAACCTGAATGACGAGGCCAGCCTGACCGAATTCTTCGCTACCCACGGCGTGCCGCGCGAGAAATTCGCCGACACGTATCACTCGTTTGGGGTGGACAGTCAGACCGGGCGCGCCAACCAGATGACCCGCGCCTATGGCCTGGAGGGCGTGCCCGCCTTCATCGTCAACGGCAAATTCCGCGTCGACGGCACCAGCGCCGGTAGCGAGGCAGGCATGTTCGAAGCGCTGAACCAGTTGGTGGCTCAGGAACTCAAGACCGACAGGTAAATCGCTGGGCGCGCCGTGAGCCGGCGTTGGTCTTTCTTGCCTTTTATTTGAACGGGTCGACCACCGGCTTGATTTCTTCCAGCCGGTGCATGCGTTCCATGGCCTGCGGGATTTCCGCCAGACTGTAGGTGTCGCCGAACAGTCGCTCGAACGGGAACCGGTCCTTCTGGGTCGCCAGAAAGGCCAGCGCCTCGCGGTAATACTCGATACCCGCCGAGCGGATGCCATGGACGCTGATCTGCTTCATGACAAACGCCATGCCTGGAATCTGCGCCGGCTGCGGATCACCGGCGCCGATCACCACGATGCGCCCGCCCATGCGGGTAATGCCGATAGCCTCCTCCAGCGCGTGGTGCGAGCCCGAGCACTCGAACACCAGATCGGCGCCGCGACCTTCGGTGAGGCTGCGCACCAGCTCCGCGCGCTGTTTGGGGTCGGTGGTTTCGATGTTGCACACGGCATCGGCGCCGAACGCGGTCGCCACTTCCAGGCGGCTATCCGGCGCGCCAAAACAGACAACCCGTCGAGCACCAAAGGCCCGCGCCGCGGCCACGCCATACAAGCCCACCGGGCCGCTGCCCTGCACCAATACCGTTTCGGTTGGCCGGATACCGCCAGCGCGAGCAGTGGCATGCATGATGGTGCGCAATGCGCAACTGGCCGATGAGGCCCAGTGGCTGGGCACCTCATCCGGCACCTTGACCACATGACAGGCCGGCAGGATGTAGGCGTACTGTGCGAAGCCACCCAACAGGTGGGGATGCCTGCCGCAGTCGGCGTAACCGTAGGGCGTGAAATTGGTGCATAGCGTCGGCTGGTGCGCCACCACGCAGTAATAGCACTTGCCGCAATACGCGTAGGCCCAGATCACCCGGTCGCCCTTGGCCAGGGGTGCTCCGGCGACGTCGCAGTCCCGCCCGGCGCCCAGCTTTTCGATCACGCCCACCATCTCGTGGCCAAGAATCGCCGGGGTTTTCGACACCGGGTGCAGCAAGCCCATGTGCACATGATGGTCGGTACCGCAGATGGTGGCGCGATCGATACGAACCGTTATGGCGCCCGGCTCCGGATCCGGGACCTCGAACTCGCGTACTTCGAACGGCTCCTTGTAAGCCGCCATCACCAGGGCGTTGGCTTTCATATCAGGCGAATCTCCACGTTTTTACGACCTTCGGCACCGAAGTAATGCACGGCCTTCAGCTGCGTGAAGGACACCAGCTCTTCCAGCGTTTCTTCCTGTCCCAGGCCGGAATCTTTCTGACCGGCGAAGCCAAAGCCCGGGAAATGCTTGGACGAACCATTGATCCACACGGTGCCGGCCTCGACCCGACGGGCGAACTCCATGGCGGTGTCCAGACTTGACGTCCACACGCTGGCGGTGAGGCCGTACTCGACGGCATTGATGTCGGCCAGCATCTGCTGCTCGTCGTCCCACGGGATCAGCGCCAGCACCGGGCCGAATACTTCCTCCCGAAACAGCGTGTTCTCGCGGCTGACATCACAGAACACGGTCGGCGGGACATAGAAGCCCTTGTCGAACGGCGGCGCGGTCAGGCGCGCACCGCCGGTGAGCACCGGCAGACCTTCCTGTTTCGACAGCTCAATGTAATGCAGGGTCTTGTCGAACTGCTGCTGCGTCGACAGGCCGGCCATCAGCGTGTCCGGATCCTGTGGGTCGCCGATGCGGATCGCCTCGCAGGCCGTCTTGATGGCCGCCTTGGCCTGCTCGTACAGCGAGCGGTGAATGAATATCC
>CAZZHF010000354.1:2254-2673 GCA_964653545.1 uncultured Gammaproteobacteria bacterium
ACTCTGGCCGGCCGTCTGGTAGAAGTTCATGCCGTGCACGGCCGAGGTGAAGGCCTTGTCGGCATCCGCATCGGGGTAGATCACCATCGGGTTCTTGCCACCGAGCTCGAAGGTGAAGTCCTTAAGGTGCCCCGACTCGGCGGCGATGCGGTAGAAGGCCAGCGCCGCTGCCTTGCCGCCGGTCAGGGTGATGCGCTTGATGTCCTTGTGGCCGACGATCGCCTCCCCTACCGGCCGCCCGCCGGTAAGAATCTGGATCAGCCCCGGGGGGATATGCGGGGCCAGGATCTCGCCGATGCGCAGCGTTGACAGGCTGGTGTGCTCGGACGGCTTGATGATCAGCGCATTGCCCATCAGCAGGGGCGCCGCGATGCGCATGATGCTGAACATCAGCGGGTGGTTGAAGGCGCAAAACCGCG
>CAZZHF010000355.1:0-2658 GCA_964653545.1 uncultured Gammaproteobacteria bacterium
CCCAGGCGGAGCTCGACCGCCGCTTGAAGTCGTGATGCCGTTCGTCGATGAGCACCGAGAGTGCTTCGGGGTCGAGCCGATCTGCAAGGCCTTGCAGGTTGCCCCATCGGCGTACTGGCGCGAGTCGGCCCGGCGGCGCGATCCGGCGCTGTGCCCGCCCAGGCGCCAACGCGATGCGGCGCTCGTGCCCGAGATCGAGCGCGTGTGGAAGGGCAACATGCGTGGCGTCTATGGCGCCGACAAGGTGTGGAAGCAACTGCGCCGCGAGGGCGTGGCGGTGGCCCGCTGCACGGTCGAGCGGCTGATGCGCCGACAAGGTCTGCGCGGCGTGATCCGCGGCAAGAACGTGCCCACCACGGTGCCCGATGCCAAGGCGCCATGCCCGGCCGATCGCGTCAACCGGGCGTTTCGCGCCGAGCGGCCCAACCAGCTGTGGGTGAGCGACTTCACCTACGTCTCGACCTGGCAGGGCTTCGTCTATGTGGCCTTCGTCATCGACGTGTTCGCGCGTCGCATCGTCGGCTGGCGCGTCAGCTCGTCGATGCAGACTGACTTCGTGCTCGATGCGTTGGAGCAGGCGCTGTTCGCGCGCAAGGGGCAACGCGATGGCGAACTCGTGCATCACTCCGACCGCGGCTCGCAGCCCAGGTTCAACTGGTCGTCGCAACACTGCTTTGCTCTGCCGAGCGCATCAGTTCATTGAATGCTTCCGCTGGTGTTCGCCAGCCGAGTGTTTTGCGTGGCCTCGTGTTCAAGGCAAGTGCCACCGCGTTCAGTTCTCTGGCCTTGTGTGCGCCGAGGTCCGTTCCCTTCGGGAAGTATTGCCGCAGCAGCCCGTTGGTGTTCTCGTTGGTTCCCCGCTGCCACGGGCTCTGAGGATCGCAGAAGTACACGTCCAAGCCCGTGTCGATCGAGAGCTTGGCATGCTGGCTCATCTCAGCGCCCTGGTCCCAGGTCAGCGACTTACGGAGCTGTTCGGGCAGCGAAGCCATTGCCTTCGTGATCCCGTCACGCACGGCCTCGGCACCGTGGCCGGCCAATGCAGGGCCGTGCTTGTCGCGAGGCTGCTGGCGGTGGCCAGGGTGCGGCGGAAGGTGCAGCAGCATCGTAAAGCGCGTCGATCGCTCGACCAAGGTCCCTATGGCCGAGCTCGCCAGCCCGAGAATCAGATCGCCCTCCCAGTGGCCGGGCACAGCGCGATCCTCGACGCAGGCTGGCCGTTCGCTGATCAGGATCTCGGGCGTCACGAACGACTTCCCGCGATTGCGCACCCGCTCCCTGGGCACCCGCAAGGCGCGGCCGGTGCGCAGGCACGCGGTTAGCTCCCGGCGAAGTGCTCCTCGGCTCTGGACGTACAGTGCCTGGTAGATCGCTTCATGGCTGATGCGCATCGAACTGTCTTCGGGGAAATCGATCAACAGACGATTGGCGATCTGTTCCGGACTCCATGCCTGCGACCATCGGCGGGCTTGTCGTCGCCCATGTCGACGCCCATTCCACTCAACCCGTGGTCCCGCAATCGATCGGCCACCAGGCGTCGCGATGTTGCCTGCCAGCCGATCTTGCACGTACTCCAGCAGTGTGGGGTTCGTCAGCAGTTTGGCAGGCTTCGGGCGCATCGCGGCGCGGTCGGCATGCCATTGCGCAGTGTGGGCACGGTACTCAAGACCGCCCCCACGCGTTGCAGCATTGCGTCGCAGCTCGCGCGAGATCGTCGATGGCGATCGACCGAGCTGCTTGGCGATCTCCCGAACACCTTCACCGCGGGCACGCGCCAGCGCGATCTGCTCACGCTCAATGAAGGCGAGGTACCGCCCTGTAGGTTCTGGGGCGGATGGTGCGAGATTCGAAGGAGGCATACCGCCGCATTGTCGGAACCAGCGGTTGCCGACAGCGGGCGACACGCCGGCGATTCCCGCTGCGTCCTCGCTGCTGTGCCCTTGCGCGATCGCCTTCCAGAACGGCGATCGCTCTGCGCGATGCAGCACCGGCGGCCTTCCTGGCGAGCGCAGCTTCGGTCGCAACGATCGAACCGACTTCAACTTCTTCAGCTTCATCAACACCTCCAGTAAGGACGTGTTGCGACGACCAGTTGAACCTGGGCTGGCTGCCCTGATCGCTGTGGTGGATGACGCTGCGCGGCTTGCGTTGCGCCAGCGCCATGTTCAGCGCGGCGAGCACCAGATCGACCAGCATGCGCTCACCGATGGACCAGCCCACCACGCGGCGGCTCCACACGTCCAGCACGATGGCCAGGTAGATGAAGCCGGCCCAGGTGGGCACGTCGGTCATGTCGGCCACCCACAGCTGGTTCGGCCCATCGGCTCTGAACTCGCGTTTGACGAGATCGGGCGCCGGGCGCTGCTTGGCGTCGCGCTGCGTGGTGAGGACGAACCCCCGGCGCTTGCTCACGCCGCGCAGTTCGGCTGCCCGCATCAGCCGCGCGATGCGCTTGCCGCTCACGCGCATACCCTGCTCGGCCAGTTCGGCGCGGATGCGCGGCATGCCATAGGTCGCGTCCGACTCGGCGTGGATGGCACGGATGCGCTCGCTCAGAACGGCGTCATCCATCGCTCGCTGCGACGGCGCTCGGCGCAGCCAGTCGTAGTAGCCGCTGTGCGACACGCTCAGCACACGGCACATCTTGCGCACGGGGAA
>CAZZHF010000356.1:0-2641 GCA_964653545.1 uncultured Gammaproteobacteria bacterium
AGCGTGGCCAGCAGCGACAGCAGCAACGCCAGCCCGGTGATGTTCATCACATCGCCGACTTCCAACTGCGATGGCAGGGTGGAGATGTAATACACGTCAGTCGGCCACAGGCTCACGTGCAGCACCCGCTCCAGCCACGGCACCAGGGTCGCGATGTTCAGCGACAACAGCACCCCGCTGACCAGCCCGAGCAGCGTGCCAATCACGCCGATGACCGCGCCTTGCACGATGAACACGCCCATCACGCTGCCCGGCGTGGCGCCCATGGTGCGCAGGATGGCGATATCGGCGCGCTTGTCGGCCACCACCATCACCAGGGTGGAGATGATATTGAACGCCGCCACGGCGACGATCAGCGACAGGATGATGAACATCACGGTCTTCTCGGTGCGCACGGCGCGAAAGAAATTGACGTGCTGGCGCGTCCAGTCACTCACGGCCAGGTAGGGCAGCTGCAAGCCCAGCCGCCGGGCCACGGTGGGTGCCTGCATGAGATTCGTCAGGCGCAAGCGCACGCCGCTGACGGCATCGTCCTGCAGCCGTACCAGACGCTGGGCGTCGCCGATGGCCACCAGGGCCAGTGCGCTGTCGTATTCGTACATGCCGGCCGAGAAGTAACCGAGCACCGTAAAACGCTTCATGCGCGGCAACACGCCGGCCGGCCCGGCGCTGACTTCCGGAATCAGCACCGTCACCTTGTCGCCCACCTTGGCTCCCAGCGCCTGTCCCAGATCCCGGCCCAGGATGATGCCGAACTCGCCCGGCCTGAGCGCCGACAGCGTGGTGCCGCTGGTATTGAGTGTCAGTTCGGCGACGCCGGGCTCCTGCGCCGGGTCGATGCCACGCAGCAACACACCGTTGGCATTGCCGGCGAACGAGATCATGGCCTCGGTCTCAACGTACGGCGCGCTGGCCTCGACCTCGGACTCGCGTTTGACCGCGCGCTGCGTCGCCCGCCAGTCGCGCAGCACGCCGCCATCGCCACTGACGGTAACGTGCGCCACCATGCCAAGAATGCGCGAGCGCAGCTCGTGCTCGAAACCGTTCATCACCGAAATGACCGTAATCAGCGCCATCACCCCCAGGGCGATGCCAGCCATCGAAACCAGGCTGATGAATGAGATGAAGTGGTTGCGCCGCTTGGCGCGCGTGTAACGCAGGCCGATAAAAATTTCGTAGGGTTTGAACATGCTCAGGCGGGCGCCTCTGCGCCATATTGTTGTTGTGGATCGCGCACGAAACCGAATACCCGCGGCAGATCATCGCTGGCGCAACGGGTCAGCGGCACCCGGCCCTGCGGGAGGTCCAGAATCAGTGCTGGCGCGTCCGCGCCGCCATGCATGAGGGCAGCTAGCGCGGTCTCGTCGGCCGGCCGGCCGTCCGCATGACACACGCGGTCGGCAAAGTACTCCAAGGTTGCCTCGTCAGCCCGTGCCGCGCCAAGCTCGGTCAACAGGGTCAGCACGCCGGCCTCGTCCAGACACGCCGCCTGTACCGCTCCGGCCGGCTGCCCGGTGTGGGCAAGCAGCGACCCGTCCGCCGCCACGTGCGCCGTGTAGGGCGCGTAATCCAGGCGCACAAAAACCACCTGGGCGCCGTTTTGCACGAAATAGCGACCCTGCGCGTCGCGCTGGTAATGACGGTTCAGATGCGCCCGCAGCGACGGATGTTCCACCGCCGCATCGCGAATCAGCCACGTACCCCGCCCGGTCAGTCGCAGCCAGCCCGCCAGGGGCTGGCCCGGCGACCATGCTGGCGTGACGGGCAGTTCGGTCATTTCAGGTGCACCCGCTCACCGAGCGTCGGCGCCGTTGCCGCCCAACCGAACTTCTCGTGCAGGCGCAGGCGCAGTGCATCGGCCGCTGCCGGCTCGCCATGGGTGACGAAGGCCTGGCGTGGGGAAGGCATGGCGGACAGCCAATCCAGAATGCCCTGCCAGTCGGCATGCGCGGACAGGTTCTCGATGCTCGCCACTTCGGCCTTCACCCGCAGATAGCGGCCATGCAGCTTGATCTCCTGTGCGCCGGCCAGCAGCGCGGCGCCGCGCGTGCCGCCGGCCTGGTAGCCGGCGAACAGAATGGTGTTGTCCGGATTCCCGGCACGGGCCTTCAGGTGATGCAGCACCCGCCCGCCGGTGATCATGCCGCTGGCGGAAATAATGATCATCGGGTGGGTGCGGGAATTGAGCGCGATCGAATCCTCGCGTTCGCGCACATAGGTTGCCGTGGCGCACACCTCACGGGCCTGCGCGGCGCTGAGCCGATGCGAGCTGGCAAAGCGCTGGAGCAGTTCGCTGGCGTTGATGGCCATCGGGCTGTCCAGGAACACCGGCACGTCGGGAATGGCACCCTGCTGCTTGAGCTGATAAATGTAAAACAGCAGTTCCTGGGTACGGCCAACGGCAAACGCCGGGATCAGCACCATGCCACCACGGGCAGCGGTGCGTTTGATGACTGCGGCCAGTTCCTGGGCCGGGTCGCTGGGCGGATGCAGGCGATCCCCATAGGTGGACTCGACGACCAGATAATCGACCGGCGGTGGTGGCGCCGGATCGTACAGGATGGGGTGGTCGTTGCGCCCAAGGTCGCCGCTGAACAACAGCCGCCGGCCATCCGCCTCAAGCTCTACGCTGGACGCGCCC
>CAZZHF010000357.1:0-453 GCA_964653545.1 uncultured Gammaproteobacteria bacterium
ACACCGCGGATGGTAGGGCGTGCAGGACTTGAACCTGCGACCAAGGGATTATGAGCATGGTTACGGCTAATGTTGTTTTTCGCCACTCGTCGCCATCTGCGGACAACGGACGTTAAAAACCTCAACATCCCTGCGGGTCGCACGGCAAGTCTCGGTAAACCGTGACCGGCCTCGATCAACGCTCGGCGCAGCAAGCGTGCGATCTATCTCTGCAAAAGGCACGGGGCTCGTAGCCACCGCGTAGCAAGATTTCCCGCATGCACAAAGACCGACCAACCCCCAGCAACCGCCTTAATTTCACCAAGCGAGTCCTGGACCGGCTGACGCTGCCGTCCGAAGGCGTGGCCTACTTCTACGACACAGACACCAAAGGACTCGCGATCAGCGTCGGCAAGACCGGCCGGAAGAGTTTCTTGCTCTACCGACGCATCCAAGGCCGGCCGGAGCGCATCA
>CAZZHF010000357.1:463-2639 GCA_964653545.1 uncultured Gammaproteobacteria bacterium
GCGCTACCCGGATGTGAGCATTGAGCAAGCTCGCAAGACGGTCGCGGCGCTGAATGCAGACATCGCGCAGGATCTCAACCCTGCCGAGTCGATGCGCGAACGACGCAGCGAGATAACGCTGGCCGACTTCTTCAAGGTCTACTACGAGCGGCACTCGTCCGTCCGCAAGGTGTCCCACAAGGAAGACATCGAGAAGTTCGAGCGCCACATCGACACGAACAGGTACGGCGTCAACCTTGCAAAGCTGCGGCTGTCAGACATCACGCGCGCTCAGCTGATCTCCCATCACGCAAAGATGGGCCACATCCCGACGACGGCCAACCGCGTGATCGCACTCATCAGCTCGATGTACAGCCGTGCCATCCAATGGGGCTACTTCGACGGTAACCATCCCTGCCGAGGCATGGACAAGTACAGGGAGAAGTCCCGCTCAAGATTCGTACTCCCCGATGAGATGCCCCGGCTCATGCTGGCCATGGAGCATGAAACGAACGAGCTGGTGCGTGACTTCGTGAAACTCGCCCTGTACACGGGCGCACGCCGCAGCAACGTCATGTCGATGCAATGGCCGGATGTTCACCTGGAACGCAAGGAATGGAACATCGAGAGGACGAAGAACGGCGAGCCGCAGACCGTGCTGCTGACCCCCGAGGCCATCGAGGTTCTGGAACGAAGAAAGAAGGCTGCCCAAGGCAGCGATTCTCTTTTCGTGTTCCCTGGTTCAGGCGAATGCGGTCATTTGGTGGAGCCACGAGGGGCTTGGGAGCGCATGCTGGCGCGCGGCACGGCGTTGGGTTTGGTGGAGGCATTGGCGGAGAAGGCAACGGCCAAGACCTTCGACTACCAACTGGCCCTGGAAGAGGCCATCGACTTCCCGGTCCAGACCATCGAACGCTACACGCCGTTGGCGGAGAAGCACGGACTGCACTTGCAGCACTACGAGATGCGTGACCTGCACATCCATGACCTGCGCCGCACGCTGGGCTCTTGGCTGGCCAGCAGCGGCACCAGCCTGCCCATCATCGGCAGGGCTCTGAACCACAAGACCCCGGAAGCCACCAAGGTCTACGCTCGATTGATCGTCGCCCCGGTTCGCAACGCCATGGAAGAAGCCACGGCGGCCATGCGCAAGATCGGCGAGCAGTAGAACCACGGCATGGGACTGATTGAATTTCGCATCACTTGAACAAAAGTAATGCGGATATTAAACTCACCCCTCATGAACCAGTCTGACCACATCCTCGAACTGGCCCGGCACCGACGCGTGCTGCGGGCAGCGGATGTGCGCGAGCATGGCTGGTCACCGCAGCTGCTGATCCGGCTGCACCAGGCCGGCAAGCTGCAACGGCTGGGCCGTGGACTGTATGGACTGCCCGATGCTGAAGTCACCGAGCACCAGACGCTGATCGAGGTCTGCCAGCGCGTGCCCAAGGCCGTGCTGTGTCTGCTGAGTGCGCTGCAATTCCATGAGATCGGCACGCAGCTGCCGCACGAAGTGTGGATCGCACTGCCCGAAGCGACACAAACCCCGGCGCTGAGCTACCCCTCAATGCGCATCACGCGCCTGCGCGGCGCCGCCTACAGCGATGGCATCCAGACCGTGACCAACCACGGCGCGCCCATCCGCGTGTACAGCGCCGCCAAGACGGTGACCGACTGCTTCAAGTTCCGCAACAAGATTGGCCTGGACGTGGCGCTGGAGGCGCTAAAAGACGCTTGGCGCAGCCGCAAGGTCACCATGGCCGAACTGAGCCACTTCGCCAAGATCAACCGGGTCGAACGCGTCATGCAACCCTATCTGGAGGCTGTGACGCAATGACTGGCAATCTATCCGCATCGATCCTGGCCCGACTGCTGACCCTCGCCAAACAGCGCGGCGACGACTACAACCTGCTGCTGAACCGATTTGGCATGGAGCGCCTACTGGCTCGCGTCAGCACGTCCCCGCATGCTGACCGCTTTCTGCTCAAGGGCGCCCTGCTCTTCGCCCTCTGGTACGACAACCCGCACCGACCGACAAGGGACGCCGACTTGCTGGGGTTCGGCCCTGACGACGAGGCGAATCTGATCGCCACCTTCCGCGAAATCGCCGCCATGGACCTGGGGGACGGCATCGTGTTTGACCCCGACTCCGTGAAGGCCGACGCCATACGTGAGGACAACACCTACGGCGGCA
>CAZZHF010000358.1:0-2622 GCA_964653545.1 uncultured Gammaproteobacteria bacterium
CCGTCCAGCGCGACTGATAGTTCGCCGCCAGGGACAGGCCAATCGCCTTGCGTTCGGACAGGTAATTGCCCAGCGGGGACGGGGTGCGCCCGCCAAGATCCCAGCGCCAGGCAATTTGCGGCACCAGGTTAACGGGGCTGCCGAACACCCGGTTATAGGTCATGTTGAAGATGCCCTGCGCGCCCCACGAGAACGGGGTGGCAAAGTTGGTCGGCCCCTTCAATTCATTGTTCAGCCTGTAGGTGGCGGCGGCGATCGGGTTCAGCAGGCCCTCGGTGCCGCTGGCGGCAGCGATGGCGGAACTGGTCGAGATGCCCGGCACTAATACCATGCCCACTTCCGTGACCACGGCGCCGCCATCGGCCGCGGCGAACTGCACGATCGGGTTGGAGCCGAACAGCGCCATGGTGGCGGTAGCCTGCGCGGTGAACACATCTTCACGCGGGGTCTTGACCCAGCCGTCCGGCCGCACAGCCGCTGCGGTCAGGACCGAGGAGCGGGTCTGGGGCGTGACCGGGGTTAGCGGCTGACCATCGACGCCACTGTCCACGTTCCGCACCACCTGCACATCAGCGGCGCGGCCATTTGCCACATTTGACGCGATGGTCTGGCCGGGTGCGAGCGCAGCGACAGCGGCAAGCTGTTCAACGTCAAGCGAGATGACGCCCTTGCGGTTTGCCGTGTCAACGAGGCTGGCCGCGGTACCCGCCGGGAACACCACCCCGCCGGGGACTGTGGCGCTGGCGGTGGTGCCGCCCAGCCCTAACAGCGATCCCGCGCCGCCTACAGGTCCTGGCGCCGTGCCACCGGTACCAGCCATGACGCCATTGGGGCCGGTATTCACCCCGCCAACAAAGAACGCGCCGGGCAGATCCGCGACCGTCAGCGTGCCAAGGCGCGCCTTGTCCGCCGCGGCGATCAGCCCCGGCGTAGGGGTAAGCCCTGGGGTGACGATGTTCCCGGGAATCCGGTCCGTGCCGTCGGCTTCCAGGGCGTTCTGCCACAGCGCCATGGCCTCGGCGAAGGTATACAGAGTGTCGCCCGGCGCCCCGCTGATGGCCGCAACCTGATTATTGGCGCGCGAGTTACGGAGGGAAAACCGGGTCGGCGAATGGATGTAAGTGGTGGCAAGGCTGCCCGCCGGCGCCTGTCCGGGGCCCGTTCCCACCGGCATCCGCGCGCCTGTGTAGAATTCCGTGAGGCCGATCAGATCATTGTTAAGCGCCGACACCTCGGAACCGGCATAGCTCAGCGGCTGGTCGTGACGATAGGTCGCCTCGGCCTGGAGCGCTATGGAACCGAGCGTGGTGCTCATGCTGGCGCCCACCAGCTTGATATCCTCCGGATATTCCAGACGGAATTGCTGGCTGTTGCCGGCCAGGGCGGCGAAGTTGCGCTCCAGATCGGCCGCGCCGGTACGCAACAGTGCAATGCTGTTACAATTGGCAGTGCCGCCGGGGGTGTTGAAATTCACCTTGGCAACGCCAGCTTCAGCCAGCGAGAAACCGGCCCCGCGCGCATCGCCCACGCCCTGCGCCGCCAGTGGCGCGCCAAGGCCCGCCAGCGCGTTGCACAGCATCTGGGCGGATTCGATGATATTGCCGGGAACCCGGCCGGGACCTGATCCGCTCAGCGGGCCGGTGCCGATGCCCACATTGAAGGGCAGGTTTTCCAGCGCCGTCGCCGGGGTGACACCGTCTTTCTGTGTCAGAGCATTGGCGGCGCGAGAGGCAGCCGCGAAATTGGTGCCTGACGCGACGGAGTAGGCATTGGATAAATTGGCCATCCTGGTGGTCAGGATCGGCAGGCGCGAATGATAATTGATGAAATAGAGCCCGAACTCCATGCCATTGTTCAGCTCTTCATTGAAGTAACGCAGCGCGAAGCCGAACTCGCCGCCATCATCGGCGTTCCTGTCATTGGCGCGCTCGAGCGACACGGAGGGTATATTGACGCCCAGTCGGCTTTCCCAGGTGATGTCGGCGCTGAGACCATCCCTGATCTCGAACGGATTGAAGCGTTCATCGTCGCCAAAATCGGCAACGCCAGAGCGAATCGGCTGCGAGCCGCGCCCGACAATGTCGGCGCCGCTGAAATAGGTGCCGGCGGGATCGGGCACGATATTGTCGGCCTTGAACTGATAGAAGCCTTCGACGCTGAAATTGTTGGGCAGGCCCAGCGCCGCCTTGGCGGCCAGAATCGGCGTAAAGAATTCCTTCACTTCGGAACCGGGCTTGCGGGTCGCCGACACATCGACCGGGTTGATCACATTGATGCCGTTCTGGATAAAAGTGCTTTCGCCCCAGCTGATCACCTGGTTGCCGCCGCGCAGTTCCAGCGGCAGGCCGCCGACATCAAAGCTGCCGCCGACGAAATAGTCGAGCAGTTTGGCGTTCTGCGACACTTCGCTGCGCGCAGCAGAGTCCAGATCGCGGAAATCCGTATTGTCGACAATCGGATCGACAAAGGCCGTGCCGCGCACAAAGGCGTTGAAATTGCGCCAGGTCGCGCCCACTTCCGAGGTCGCCTTCAGGGCGCCGGAGAACACATCCCACTGGCCATAGTTCAGATTGCCATCGTCACTGTTGACGCCGCCCCCTTTTTCGATGTTGGAGGCATCGT
>CAZZHF010000359.1:0-2598 GCA_964653545.1 uncultured Gammaproteobacteria bacterium
AAAAGAACTGGAAGTACGGCGCTGTCAACTTTGGCGCTGACGGGCCGCACGCGTTGAAGGCGCACGGTCCGATCACCCGCAAGATCGCCGCCGGCATGCCGCTGGAAGTCCTGCGGGATCTGGCCATCGAAGGTCCGGCAATTCGCGCCGGCAATGGCCATGGCTGCATTTTCGTGGACCTGCCGCCGGGCATGCCGCCATGGGTCGGGTTTCACCCGGACATGGTCAAGCTTTACGAGAAAACGCTGAACCCTGGACAGCTGAAGCTCAAGTCGAACATGTTCAACAAGGTGATGACTGTTTTCCCCAACCTGTCGTGGGTGCATTTCCCGATTTTCTTCTCGCCTGACCAGATGCCGGTCAATTTCTTCAACGTACGGGTCTGGCAGCCCACCGGGCCGGATCGCACCGAAATATGGAACTGGTTCTTCGCCGATCGGGAGGCCCCTGACGAATATAAACAGGCCAGCCTGCAGGCCGGCATTCGCACCTTTACCGCCGCTGGCACCTTCGATCAGGACGATGCCGAGGCCTGGGCGGCCATCGATGCCGGCAGCCGCGGCACCATTGGCCGCGACCGCATGAGTAGCTTCCAGATGGTGCTGGCCTCGCACGACGAACGCATTGCGGACTTCCCCGGACCGGGTGAGGCCTATCGTTCGACCTACTCGGAAATGTCCGAGTTCGGCATATTGCTGCGCTGGCGCGAGTTGATGGCGGCAGGCTGAGAACATGGCAATGGAAAACACCCAGCAACAAGTTGACGACGCGACCTATCGCCGCATCCTGAATTTTCTGTACGACGAGGCCGAGCTGTTCGACCAGCACGCCTACGGACGCTGGCTGGAGCGGGTCACGCCCGACATCCGCTACCGCATGCCAGGACGTGGCTTTCACGAGGGCCAGGCGCCGGAGATGCAGTTCGTGAACGGCTATTACGATGACGACTACGCCACGCTGGCCGTGCGTATCGACCTGTGGTCGCGGCCGTCCAGCACCACCGCCGAGAACCCGCAAACCATCACCCGCCACTTCGTGACCAATATCCGCGCTTACGACGGCGCGCAGCCGGGCACGTTTCGGGTCACCAGCCACGTGTTGGTGTTTCGGGTGCGGCCGACACAGAAGCAGCCGTATTTTTTCTCGGGCCGGCGCGAGGACCAGTTGCGCGAGGTGGATGGCGAGCTGCGCCTGGCGGCGCGGGACATCCTGATGGACGAGGCCGTTTTAATGAGCCCGAATCTGAGCTTTCTTGTTTAATTTATTGTTTTTAAATAATCAAGAATTTTTCAAGGCATCGGCAACACGGCCGAAAGCCGGTTCCAGCATGTGCCGGTACTTGTCGTCGATGCCGACGTCGATCATCGCCTGACGCATGCACTTCATCCATTGCTGGGTGGCCGCCTCGTCGATCTGAAACGGCTTGTGCGCCTTGGCAATGCACGGGCTGCCGCGCTTTTGGATAAAAAGCGCCGGTCCGCCCAGCCAGCCGGACAGGTATTCGAACAACGATTGACGCATGGGGCTCAGGTCGGTCTTGTGCATGGCGCGGATGGTGGCCACCTCGGAATCGCTGTCCATCAGGTCATAGAAGCGGTTGACCAGGGCGCGCACCGTGGGCTCGCCACCGAGCCAGTCGTACATGGTGTCACTCACGGCGGGAACCTCGGCTAGCTATGGAAATATCGTTCCAGAACTATGCCAATGGCCGCGTCGAGCCAGGTTGACTCACGTCAATGCCGGGCCGGGTTCATTCGCCTGGCCGGTACAGCGCTCGCAATTGCCGGCAGGCAACGGTGGGGCTGAGGTCGCCACGGCTCACGGCGTCGGTGATCCTGGGCAGCGCTTCGGCCACCACCGGATGCCGACGAAAATCCTGTCGCAGCTGCTCGTCGACCAGCGCCCACAGCCAGTCGACCGCCTGCCGGGCGCGCCTGGCGGGCAGATCGCCGCCATCGGTAATCGCCGCACGGTGGCGCATGACCGTATCCCAGACCGCGGTCAGTCCCTGTTGGTGCAAGGCGCTGCACGTCAGCACGGGCGGTGACCAGTGCGCCGAGGCCGGTTGCAACAGATGCAGGGCCAGCTCGAACTGACTCTTGGCCAGTGCTGCTGCCGTTGGGCTGATGTCGGCTTTGTTGACGACGACCAGATCGGCAAGTTCGACCACACCCTTCTTGAGTGCCTGCAACTCGTCGCCCGCATTGGGCAGTTGCAGCAACAGGAAGCAGTCGACCATGCCGGCGACGGCGGTTTCCGACTGGCCGACGCCGACGGTCTCGACGATGACCACGTCGTAACCGGCTGCCTCGCACAGCAGCAGGCTCTCGCGGGTGCGGCTGGCCACGCCGCCCAGATTGCCGCCGCTGGGCGAGGGCCGGATAAACGCCGCCAGCTCCCGCGACAGCAGCTCCATCCGCGTCTTGTCCCCCATGATGGAGCCGCCGGTGCGCTGGCTGGACGGATCCACCGCCAGCACCGCCAGGCGCTGCCCGAGACTGAGCAGGTATAGGCCCAGTGCTTCGATGAAGGTGGATTTGCCCACTCCCGGCGCGCCACTGATGCCCAGGCGAATCGCCTGACCGGTGTGCGGCATCA
>CAZZHF010000360.1:0-2579 GCA_964653545.1 uncultured Gammaproteobacteria bacterium
GCGGCCAAGCAGCGGTTGGGCTTCGTGCCTAATGTGCTGCGCGGCTATGCGCATGCGCCGGACCGGCTGGCCAATTTCATCGCCATGCGCGATGGTCTGATGGCGAGCGACTCGGGCCTGACCAAGGCCGAGCGGGAAATGATCGCGGTCGTGGTGTCGTCCCTTAACCGCTGCCACTATTGCCTGGCCAGCCACGGGGCCACGCTGCGCCGGTTAACGGGCGACCCGGCGCTGGCCGATGCGCTGGCCATGAATTTTCGCGCCGCGCCGCTGGACGGGCGCCAGCGGGCCATGCTGGAGTTCGTCGAGCGCCTCACGCAGGCACCCGAATGCATCGAGGACGCCGACCGTGAACTGCTGCCCGACCACGGCTTCAGCGAGCGCGACATCTTGGACATTGCCGAGGTGACCGGGTTCTTCAACATGACCAACCGGCTGGCAGCGGCCACTGGCATGGAGCCCAACCGCGAGTACTACGACCTGCATCGCCGATGAACGCCATGCGCGCCATCGAAGTCACCACCCCCGGCGGCCCGGAAGTCCTGCGCCTGGTCGAGCGGCCGCTGCCCGAGCCGGGCCCGGGCGAACTGCGGGTCAAAAACGCCGCCTGCGGCGTCAACTTCATCGACATTTATCAACGCACGGGGTTTTATCCGCAGCCGCTGCCCTTCTATCCCGGCCTGGAAGGCGCTGGCACGGTGGATGCCGTGGGTGCGGGCGTGACGCGCTACCGGCCCGGCGATCGTGTGGCCTACCCGAACGCCGCGGCGGCCTATGCGCAGTTCACCTGCCTCCCGCAGGAGCGCGTGGTGCCGGTGCCGCAGGGGCTGGACCTGGAACTGGCCGCCGCCGCCATGCTGCAAGGCCTGACTGCCCATGCGCTCACCCATTCCTCGTACGCCATTCAGCCCGGCGACACGGTGCTGATCCACGCCGCCGCCGGTGGCGCCGGGCAGATGCTGGTGCAGATGGCCAAGCTGCGCGGCGCGCGCGTAATCGCCACGGTATCGACCGAGGCCAAGGCGCAAATCGCCCGCGCCCGCGGCGCCGACGAGGTGATCCTGTATTCGAAGGACGATTTCGTGGCCGAAACCGGGCGCCTGACCGATGGTGCCGGCGTGCACGCGGTCTACGACTCGGTCGGCGCCAGCACCTTCCTGAAAGGCTTCGACGTGCTGCGTCGGCGCGGCACGATGGTGCTGTTCGGCCAGTCCAGCGGGCCGATCGAGCCGATCAGTCCGCTGCTGTTGTTGCAGAAAGGTTCGCTGTTCCTGACCCGGCCCAGCCTGTTCGACTACATCGCCGACGCGGACGAACTGGCCGCCCGTTCGCGGGATCTGTTCGCCTGGCTGGCCGACGGCCGGGTCGGCCTGCACATCGACCGGCGTCTGCCACTGGCGGATGTCGCCCAGGCCCACGAGTTGCTGGCCAGTCGTGCCACCAGCGGCAAGTTGTTGCTGATTCCCTGATCCGGCTTTTACAAGTGGCGGTTTCAAGCCTGATGATTTTGTAGGGCGCAGCGTTGCTGCGTGACCGCCCGGCAAAGCCGGGCTCTACAGGGGGTTATCGGCGGCGCGGTGTGGTGTTTTGCCGATGCCCCGGCAGGCTGTGTTGGTGACGTGGTAATCGACAGTTCGGGCTGCAGGGCGCACCCCCGCCGTTTCTGAACATCCGCTTAACCGAAGTACCGGTCGTACGGAAAATCGCTGCCCAGCCTGGCCAGCCCGGCCTTGCACCAGGCGTCGATGTGCGCCTGCTGGGCGGGCGTCAGCATCTCGCCGGAATTGCCCTTCCTGCCGCTGCGGATCATCGAGCCGCCCGGCCGGGCGAAAGGCGACACCTCGCCCGGGTAAAACTTGTGGTCGATAGCCTTCATGTGTTCGAACGAGCTCAGGTACTGCACGCGCTCGGCCTCGGCCTCGGTCAGGCTCACGCCCATCAGGTCCGCCATACGCTGGATGGTGCCGGCCGGGTCGTCCTGCAGTTCGTTGTAGGTCAGAAACAGCACGTTCGGACGCTCGCGCCAGGCCCAGTAGCCGGCCGTGAACTCGTACCAGGGGTGAAACACCGCCTGATCGGAGGTGCAGTGACGCACCCATGTTTCGACCGACGGGATCAGACTGCCCAGCAGCATGCTGCCAAAGAAGTGGTATCCGGAGACGATGACCTCCTTCGGGTCGCGCACCAGGCAGATGTACCTGGCCTTCTGGTCGTAGGGTACGAACTGCGCCCGGGCGTGGGTCTTGATCACGCGCAGGCCGGATCTGGAGCGCTGTTGCGGGCGCGGGTCGTTCAGCCAGACGGTGGTCTCCTGGTCCGGGCAGTCCACCCACGGCACCACGTCCAGGATGTCCTCGAATTCCCCTTCACCGTGCTCGGCCACCTGATAGGCGGTGTGCATGGCCCAGTTGGTGCCGCTCTTGAAATACGAGCACACGAACACGTCGTGTTCGGTCGGCGTGTAGCCAGTGAAAGCCTTGGCGATGGCCTTGTCGAACAAACCCGCCGCCATCGGCTTGAAGAAGCGCTGGAACAGCCAAAATTCGAACCGCAGCGCTTGCGACAGATCGAACACTCGT
>CAZZHF010000361.1:0-2556 GCA_964653545.1 uncultured Gammaproteobacteria bacterium
CTGGTGCAGCGCGGCATCACCGGCCGCGGCATGGAAGTGCAAAGCGCGCTGTTCGAGAACAACATCTTCCTGGTTGGCCAGCACATGCTGCAGTACGCCATTACGGGCCAGCCCGCCGCGCCCATGCCAGACCGCATCTCGGCCTGGGCCGTGTACGACGTCTTCACGGTGAAGGACGGCGAGCAGATCTTCCTCGCCGCCGTGAGCGACGCGCAGTGGCGCAAGTTCTGCGACGTGCTGGGCTACGCCGACCTGAAGGATGACGCGAGCTACGCCACCAACAACGACCGCGTGCGCCAGCGGCCCACGCTGCTGCCCGTGCTGCGCGAGCGGCTGGCGCTGCGCACCGCGGCGGAACTGGCCCGCATCTTCGAAGATGCCAGCCTGCCGTTCGCCCCCATCAGCAAGCCCGAAGACCTGCTGGACGACCCCCACCTGCGCGCCACGGGCGGCCTGGCCCCCGTGCGCCTGACTGACGGCGAGCGCGCCGGCCAGACCGCGCCCGCGGCGCTGCTGCCGTTCACGCTGGCCGGTGAACGCCTGGGCGTGCGGCTGCACCCGCCGCACCTGGGCGAACACAACGCCGAGCTGATGGACGAACTCGGTCTTAGGATCAACACCACCAAGGAGACAAACCCATGATCACCCATCAACATCTGTCGCGCCGCACGCTGCTGGGCGCCACCGCGTCGGCCGCCGCCGTCGCGGGCCTGGGCCCGCTGGCCGCGCTGGCCCAGTCGGGCACCGTGCGCTTCATCCTGCCCAATGCGACGGGTTCGGGAGTGGACGCGATCACGCGTGCCGCGCAGACCGCGCTGGGCAAGGCACTCAACGCCTCGGTCGTGGTGGACAACCAGCCCGGTGCAGGGGGTGTTGTGGGACTGCAGGCGCTGTCCAAGGCCGCGCCCGACGGCAACACGCTGGCCGTGGTGTCCAACAACGTGGTGATTTTTCCGAGCGTGCTGAAGTCGCTGCCGTTCGACATGCCGGGCGATTTCACTCCGATCGCCGTTGTGGGCGCAACGCCCATGGTGCTGGTCGTCAACGCAGCCAAGGTGCAGGCCACCAACAGCCGTGAGTTCATCGCGCTGCTCAAGAGCAAACCCGGACAGCTCAACTTTGCATCGGGCGGCAACGGCACCATCCTGCACCTGGCCAGCGAATTGTTCCTGGACGCGTCTGGCACTGCTGCGAAGCACATCCCCTACCGGGGTGTCGGTCCCATGGTGACCGACCTGATCGGCGGCCAGGTGGATTTCGCTACCGCGGCACTGCCCAGTGTCCAGGCCCACATCAAGAGCGGAGCGCTGCGTCCGATCGGTTTGCTGTCGCCACAGCGCACGCCAGCAGCGCCCGAGATCGCCACCTTTGCCGAGCAGGGTCTGACAAACTTCTCCGTCGAGGCCTGGTTTGCCGTGATCGGCCCCAAGAACCTGCCCCCCGCGCAGGTCAGGAAAGCGCACGACGCCGTGGTGGCGGCATTTGCCGATCCGGCCGTCAAGGAGACCATGGCCAAGCAGGGCAACACCATCAACGTGAGTACCACCGAACAGGCTCAGGCCGCGTTCCGCCAGGAACTGGCAAAGTACGCAGCCCTGGTCAAAAAGGTCGGCCTCGAGCCCCAGTAAGTGACCGCATTTCACAGGGACGGGCGGACCACGGCACGCCGCTGCGCCGCTGCGTCGCCGCGTCGCCCTATTCCAGCCCCAGTTCCTGGATCTTGCGCGTGATGGTGTTGCGCCCGATGCCCAGCTTCTGCGCAGCCTCGATGCGACGGCCCCGGGTATTGGCCAAGGCCGTGAGGATCAGTTTGGATTCAAACCGCTTGGTCAATTCGTCCCACACGTCGTGACGGCCGGTAGCCAGCAATTCCAGGGCTTCGGCCTCCAGCCCGGTTTCCCAGCCAGCGCCGCTGAACACGACGGCACCTTCTGAAACAGGTACCGCCATCGCAGCGGAGCGCGGCTCGGCCGGGGCGCCGTCGTCGGTGGCGGCCACACGCGGCGCGGTGTCCAGCGCCGCTGCGGACGCGCTGCCGGCGACTTCGGGCGGCAGGTCCTTGGGCTCGATCACCTGCGCCGGCGCCATCACAGTCAGCCAGTGGCAGATATTTTCCAGCTGGCGCACGTTGCCGGGAAAGCTGAACGCGCCCAGTTGCGCCAGCGCCTGATCGGAAATGCGTTTGGGCTCCACACCCAGCTGCTTGGCGCTTTGCTGCAGGAAATGCCGCGTGAGCATGGGCACGTCTTCCTTGCGCTCGCGCAAGGCCGGCAGTCGCAGGCGGATCACGTTCAGGCGGTGGAACAGATCTTCACGGAACACGCCTTCCTTCACGCGCTGCTCCAGGTCCTGGTGGGTCGCAGCGATCACACGCACGTTGGCCTTGACGGCGTTGTGCCCACCCACGCGGTAGAAGTGGCCGTCGCTCAGTACGCGCAAGAGGCGCGTCTGCAGGTCAAATGGCATATCGCCAATTTCGTCCAGGAACAGGGTGCCACCTTCGGCCTGCTCGAAGCGCCCGCGCCGCATGGTCTGCGCACCGGTAAAGGCCCCGCG
>CAZZHF010000362.1:0-2527 GCA_964653545.1 uncultured Gammaproteobacteria bacterium
TCGGCAACGGCTACTTCCAGGCCCAGGGCGCCGAGCTCATTGCCCATGCGTCGGCTGTGGCCGACATGCGCTCGCGCGGTGGCGACCAGTTGGCGGCGCTGCGCAGCTTGCTGGGAGCGGCGGCAAACGACACGGTGCCGACACTGCCAACGCGCCTGCTCGAAGGCCCTGACACTCGGCTGACCCTGGGCGGCACGGCGTTTGAACTTCGTCACCGCGGTGGCGGCCACACACCGGGCGACATGGCGGTCTGGCTGCCGCAGGCGCAGGTGGCCTTTGCCGGTGACATTGTTTACGTGGACCGCTTGCTCGCCGTGCTTCCAGTCAGCAGCACCAAGATATGGCTCGATGCCTTCGCGGCGTTGGAACAACTTGCGCCGAAGCACATCGTGCCGGGCCATGGGCGTGTGACCGACCTGGCCACGGCGCGTGCGCAGACCCGGGACTACCTGCAGGCTTTGCGCGTGCACATGAAGCGCGCCGTCGAGCAGGGCATCGACGTGAGCGACGCGGTGAAGTCGTTTCGCGCAGCGCCGTTCCTGCACCTGTCGAATGCTGCTGAGTTGAACCCGGGGAACGCCAACCGAACCTATCTCGAAGTCGAGCGCGAGTAAGTTGCGGTGCCTGTCTGCAATCCATTGACGACACCACGGCTGCTTCGCCTGCGCCGTCGTCAAGGCTGAAGGACGCCCGCCAGTCGCGCCACCAGTGCCACGATCACCAGGCCAAGGACCAGCGCTAGTCCACGCCAGAACCTCACCGGATCGCGCTCGATCCAAGGTGCCTGTTGGTCGCGGAGATGCTGCGCGGCCGGATGTTGCAAGTCATGGACGAAAGCCGACAAGGCCTCGTGGCGCTTGTTCGGCTGCGGCTGCAGCGCTTGCCGCAGCACCGAGTCCAGCCAGGCCGGCAGTTCACGGCGCTGTGTGCGCACCGATTCGTAGCGCAGCTTGTGCAGGTCGCCTGGGCCACGCACTTGTGTCACCTGCAAGCCGTAGGGCAACTGACCGGTGAGCATCTGGTAGGTCAGGACGGCCAGCGAGAAGAGGTCTGATCGCAGCGTACCGCCGGCGCCGGTGAAGTATTCCGGCGCCGTGTACTGCAGCGAGCCGACAATGGTGCGAGCCTGCGGCGCGCCGGTGGCTTCGGCCAGGCCCGGCACATGCACCGCGCCGAAGTCGATGATCTTCACCGTGCCGGTGCGGTCGATCATGATGTTCTCTGGGCGCAGGTCCTGGTGCAGCATTTCCTTGCGGTGGAAGGCCTGCAGTCCCCTGGCCACCTGCTGAACGAGCTGGCGCACGGTGTCCAGGTCGGGCCGCGGGTGGTCCACCATCCATTGCGCCAGCGTCTGCCCGTCGACGTACTCCATGGCCACGTACAGGTGCTGTCGCGGCCGATTGTTGGCGCAGGGCTTGAGCACATGCGCACTGTCCAGACGGCGCGCCACCCATTCTTCGAGCATTAAGCGGTCCAGGTAAGCCGCCTGCTCGCGCAGGTCGACCGACGGGGACTTCAGCACCACCTGCTGCCCGGTCTCGTCGTCGATGGCCAGGTGGATGTGGCTGCGTGCGCTGGCATGCAATTCGCGCACGATGGTGTAGCCGTCGAAGCGCATGCGCGGCTGAAGAGACGGTGGCAGCGCCAGCGTCGCCTGGTGGGCCAGCAGTTGTTCGGCCGGCTCGGCCGGCAATGCAGCCACCCGCGCCAGTTGCAAGGTCAGGTTGTCGGCGCTGCCGCGGTCCAAGGCCAACTGCACCAGGGACCGGGCTGCGGCGTCGAGGTCGGTGCCATGCGCCGCCAGCGCGGCGTGCACGGCGGCAGCGTCCAGGTGGTCGTACACGCCGTCGGTGGCCAGCAGGTAGATCTCGCCGGGATCGACCGCCCAGTGCTGGTAGTCGATCTCGAGTGCAGGGCTCATGCCCAGGGCCTGGCCGAGGTAGCTCTCGGTTTCCGACAGCCGCACCCGGTGGTCTTCGGTCAGCTGCTCCAGTGCCTGCGGGTGCAGCCTGTAGATGCGGGTGTCCCCCACGTGCAGCAGGTGCGCCTCGCGGCCCTTGAAGACCAGCGCGCTGAAGGTGCACACATGGCCGCGGTTCTTGTCGAAGCGGCCTTCGCCACGCTGGGTCTGGGCGTGCAGCCACGAGTTGGTGGCCTGCAACACGCGCTGCGCGGCGCGGCGCACGGGCCAGGTCTCGGACGTGAGGTAGTAGTCCTCCAGAAAACCGTGCACCGCGGCGGCGCTGGCCACCTGGCTGACCGGGCTGCTGCTGATGCCGTCGGCCAGCGCCAGCACCACACCTTTGGTGGCCAGCAAGGCATCCTTGGGCACCACCGCGCCGTGGAAGTCCTGGTTCAGCGGCTTGCGGCCCGCCTCGGAGTGTTGGCCGATGTCGATGCGCAGTGTTCCGGTCATTGCGCGGTCGTGCTGGGCTGGGTTCCTGAAGGCAGTTTCAGGCCAGGCGCTTGGGTGCCTGCTTGTAGTGCGTGGAGTACAGCGTCGCGCCCACGAAGGTCAGGCCACCCA
>CAZZHF010000363.1:0-2527 GCA_964653545.1 uncultured Gammaproteobacteria bacterium
CGGGTGAATATCGGCCAGGACCCGAACCAACCGAACCTGCTCGACATACTGCCCCCGGACCGCTACACCATCCTGCCGAACACCGCCGGCTGTCACACTGCCGATGAGGCGGTGCGCACCTGCCGCCTGGCGCGCGAACTGCTGGACGGCCACAACCTGGTCAAGCTGGAAGTCCTGGCCGACCACAAGACGCTGTACCCGGACGTGACCGAGACGCTGGCCGCTTGCCAGACGCTGATCGCCGACGGTTTCGATGTGATGGTCTACACCTCGGACGACCCCATCCTGGCCCTGCGCTTCGAGGCCATGGGCTGCGTCGCGGTGATGCCGCTGGCGGCCCCAATCGGCTCCGGCCTTGGCATCTGCAACCCCTATAACCTGCGCCTGATCCTGGAACAGGCGTCAGTGCCGATCCTGGTCGACGCCGGCGTGGGTACCGCCAGCGACGCGGCGCTGGCCATGGAGCTGGGCTGCCAGGGCGTGCTGATGAACACGGCGATTGCCGGCGCCAAGAATCCGGTGCTGATGGCCAGCGCCATGCGCAAGGCCGTCGAGGCCGGGCGCGAGGCGTTCCGCGCCGGGCGTATCCCGCGCAAACCGTACGCGTCGGCCTCGTCGCCGCTGGATGGGCTGTTTTTTGCCTGAAGCGCCGGATACCACCCTGCACAAGGACAACCACCGGCGCGCCATCCGCAGCTTCGTGGTGCGCGCCGGGCGCCTGACGCCGGGGCAGCGTCAGGCGCTCGAACGCCTGTGGCCACGTTACGGCCTGGATCTGCCGGACGGCGAGTTCGACCTGGACCAAGCCTTCGGGCGCCAGGCGCCGCGCACGCTCGAAATCGGCTTTGGCATGGGCGACGCCCTGCTGACGCTGGCAACAGACCATCCCGGGCAGGATTTCATCGGCGTCGAGGTTTACCCGCCAGGCATCGGCAGTTTTTTGCTGCGCCTGGAGCAAGCGGCGCTAAGCAACGTACGCGTCGTGTGCGCGGATGCGGTTCAGGTGCTGACTCAGCACCTGCCGGTCGCGAGCCTGGATCGCCTGTTGGTGCTGTTCCCGGACCCCTGGCCCAAGAAGCGGCATCACAAACGACGCCTTGTGAATACGCCGTTCCTGAAGCTGGCGGCGCGCGTGCTGGTGTCCGGCGGGCAACTACAAATCGCTACCGACTGGGCCGACTACGCGACCGCCATCGGCGAGGTTCTGTCCAACCGCACCGACTTCACGCCGATCGAGGCCGATCCAAACGACACCGGGCGACCGGAAACCAAGTACGAGCGCCGCGGGCAGCGCCTGGGACACGATATCCACGAGTTCGTGTACCGGCGCCAGTAGGCATCAATCCAGCAGGTGGCTGACCATGCCGTCGGCCAGCTTCGGCTCGAACCAGGTGGATTTGGGCGGCATCACCTGGCCGGCGTCGGCGACGGCCATCAGGTCCTCAAGCGAGGTCGCGTACAGCGCGAAGGCCACCGCCATCTCGCCGCTGTCCACCCGGCGCTTCAGTTCCCCCAGGCCGCGGATGCCGCCGACGAAATCGATGCGCCTGTCCCGCCGTGGGTCGCTTACGCCCAGCACCGGCTCGATCAGGTACAGGGGCAGCAGGCTCACGTCGAGCCGGAACCACTGGCCGGCCAGGTACATGCCGAAGGCGTTCAGGGCTGCGGGGCGCGCCTCTGTGGCGACCGGCTCGATCTCGAAATGCTCGGCCACGCGCGCCTTGAAGGTGGCCTCGTCCAGACCGTTCAGGTCCGTCAGCAGGCGGTTGTAGTCGAGGATCTTCACCTGGTCTTGCGGGAAGCTGACGGCCAGGAAGTACCGCTGCTCCGCATCCGCCGGCCCGCCGCGCTGCGCGGCCACGCGCGAGGCGGCGGCGCTGCGGTGGTGGCCGTCGGCGATGTAGAGCACGCCAAGCGCCTCCACTGCCGCGCCGATGGCGGCGATGTCGGCGGCGCCGTCGATCACCCACAGCGTGTGGCGCACGCCGCCATCGGCCACCACGTCGGCCGCCGGCTCGCTGTGGCTTGCCCGGGCCAGCACGCCGTCCAGGGCTTGCGTGGCGCGATGCACCAGGAATACCGGCCCGGTCTGCGCGTTGCTGGTGTCGATGTGCCGCACGCGGTCGTTTTCCTTGTCCGGGCGGGTGAATTCGTGGCGGCGGATGCGGTTCTCGTCGTAGGCCCTGACCGAGGCGGCCAGCACCAGGCCAAGCTGCGCTCGCCCGTCCATCACCAGCCGGTAGGCGTAGTAGCAGGGCGCGCCGTCCTGGCGCAGCACACCGTCCGCGATCATCCGTCGCAGGTTTTCGGCGCCCTTGGCATAGACGGCGTCGGCGTAGGGGTCGGTGTCCGCCGGCAGGTCCACTTCCGGCCGCGACACATGCAGGAAACTCAGCGGTCGGCCTTCGACCATGGTGCGCGCCTCGGTGGCGTTCATCTCGTCATAAGGCGGCGCGATGATTTCGGCGGCGCAACCCGGCGCCGGGCGCAGGCCACGAAACGGGCGTATCAGGGGCATCGGGCAGTC
>CAZZHF010000364.1:0-776 GCA_964653545.1 uncultured Gammaproteobacteria bacterium
TGGCAGTTCCAGGCCAACATCCTGGGCAGCAAGAAGGCGCCCATTGCCACCGTAGTGCCGACCGAAGGTGCCACCGGCTGGGCTGATTCGACCATGATGCATGCGGACGCCAAGAACAAGAACTGCGCCTACATGTGGATGGAGCATTCGCTGAACCCCAAGCTCCAGGGCGACCTGTCGGCGTGGTTCGGCTCGGTGCCTGCGGTACCCGCGGCCTGCAAGGGCAACGCCCTGCTGAAGGACGACGGCTGCGCACGCCAGGGTTACAACGATTTCGAGCGCATCTCGTTCTGGCGCACCCCGACCACCCAGTGCAAGACGCAGAACAACCAGTGCGTGCCGTACCACAAGTGGGTGTCTGACTACATCGCCGTGCTCGGCGGCCGCTGACGCGACCTGACCACCAGCACCCGGCTGTGCCGGGTACGCTGGTGGCCCCTGACACACCCTGAGAGGAATTCCCATGACGCATGCCGTCAGCCTGGACCGTGTGTCCTGCATCTTCCAGTCCGCCGGCAAACCGGTGCGCGCCGTCGACGGCGTGAGCCTGGACATCGAGTCCGGCGAATTCTTCACCCTGCTCGGGCCGTCCGGTTCGGGCAAGACCACCTGCCTGCGCATGATCGGCGGCTTCACACTGCCCACCGGGGGCAGCATCCGCATCCATGGCCAGGAGATGGCCCAGCAGCCACCCTATGCCCGGCCGGTGAACACCGTGTTCCAGGACTACGCGCTGTTTCCGCACATGACCATCCTGGACAATGTGGGGTATGCGC
>CAZZHF010000364.1:786-2526 GCA_964653545.1 uncultured Gammaproteobacteria bacterium
TGATGGTGCGCGGAGTTGCGCGCGCCGAGCGCGAGAAGCGCGCCGGTGAACTGCTGGACCTGGTGCGCCTGTCCGACATGGGCACGCGCAAGCCGGCACAACTTTCGGGCGGCCAGCGTCAGCGCGTGGCGCTGGCGCGGGCGCTGATCAGCCAGCCGCGCGTGCTGCTGCTGGACGAACCGTTGGGCGCGCTGGACCTGAAACTGCGCGAGCAGATGCAAAGCGAACTGAAGAACCTGCAGCGCCAGCTGGGGATCACCTTCATCTTCGTCACGCACGACCAGCATGAGGCGCTGTCCATGAGCGACCGCATCGGCGTGTTCAACCGCGGCCGCATCGAACAGGTGGCGACGCCGGCCCAGCTGTACGACCGCCCCACCACCCGTTTTGTGGCCGAGTTCGTCGGCACAGCCAACCTGCTGCAGGGCGATGAAGCCCGTCGTCTGGCCGGTGGCGCCACGGCAATGATCCGACCGGAGCGGGTACGTCTGGGCAGCGCAGACGGCGCCCGCGCCAGCGGCACCGTGACCGAGGTGCAGTACTTCGGCTCGTTCTGGCGCGTGCGCGTCGAACGCACCGTCGGCCCGGCCTTGCTGGCCGACGTCGGCCTGGCTGGCGGCGCGGTGCCGGCTGTGGGCGACACCACGCACCTGCACTGGGACGACCACGCAGTACACGCGCTGGACGAGGCGGCCACCGCATGAACGCACCAGCCACCGCACTGGCGTTGCCGCCCGCGCCCACTCCGGGCCTGGCAGACCGCCTGTCCACGCTGATTTACACGCGGCGGGGTCTGATGCTGGCCGTGCTGCTGGTGCCACCGTTGCTGTGGTTCGGGGTGATCTACCTGGGCTCGCTGCTGAGCCTGCTGGCCAACAGCTTCTTCCGGCTGGACGATTTCTCCGGCCAGGTGGTGCGCGAACTCGGACTGCAGAACTTCCGCGACATTTTTGAACCCGCCAACCTGGACGTGGCCTTCCGCAGCGTGACCATGGCCACGCTGGTCACCGCGGCCTGCGTGGCCATCGGGTTCCCCATCGCCTATTACATGGCCCGCTACGCGCGCGGTCCGCAAAAGGCGCTGCTGTACGTGGCCGTGATGTTGCCGCTGTGGTCCAGCTACCTGGTTCGCCTGTATGCCTGGAAGCTGCTGCTGGCCAAGGAAGGGGCCATTTCCTGGCTGGCGCAAAGCCTGCACCTGCAGTGGGCGCTGGACGCGCTGCTGGCCGCGCCGGTGGTGGGTGGCAACTCGCTGAGTTTTTCACCGCTGGGCACCTTCATCGTGTTTGTGTACATGTGGCTGCCGTTCGTGATCCTGCCCATCCAGGCGGCCATAGAACGCATTCCCGGGTCGTACATCGAGGCCTCGGCCGATCTGGGCGCGCAGCCGGCACAGACGTTCTGGCAGGTCATCTGGCCGCTGGCCATGCCGGGCGTGGCAGCGGGCTCGATCTTTTCCTTCTCGCTGACGTTGGGGGACTACATCATCCCGCAAGTCATTGGCAACTCCACCCTCTACATCGGCCAGGTGGTCTACCGCCAGCAGGGCGTGGCCGGCAACCTGCCGTTCGCCGCCGCGTTCTCGCTGGTGCCGATCCTCATCATCGCTGTGTACCTGTGGCTGGCCAAACGCAAAGGAGCCTTCGATGCGCTCTAAGAGTGTCGCCCCCACGCTCCCCGCTTCGCGTGGTTCGCTGCCCCCCGAGGGGGCTGCCCCGCCTTGGGGCGGCCCGGCGGCGG
>CAZZHF010000365.1:0-2515 GCA_964653545.1 uncultured Gammaproteobacteria bacterium
GGAAACCCTCTACATGTTCTTCACGATGACCGGCAACTTCATCGCAGCCAATTTCACGGGCAAGTAGCCTGAGGACGCAGCGTGGGTCTCGGAATCGGGTGCCCACGCCTCGCCTGGCAGTCACCTGAACATGAGCTTGCAGCACACGGGCGACCCCAAAGCCGTGTATCCTCCCGGGTAGGATATTTACAAGTGACATCTCTTCACATACACACGACTCATCCGCAGGTTCGCAACCGGCTCAAGCGTGCCGACGGGCACCTGCACAACGTCGTCGCGATGATCGACGAGGGCAAGCCTTGCCTGAAGATCGTCCAGCAGCTGCATGCCGTGGAGAAAGCCATTTCCGCCGCCAAGAGGGCCCTGATCCACGATCACCTGGATCACTGCCTCGAAGATGCGGTGCGGGCGCAACCGCGGGGCAGTCGCGCCGCGGTCGCTGAGTTTAAAGACATCACCAAGTACCTGTGACAGCTGCGACCTGACCGACCATGCACGCCAGCACCATCGAAGCCAGACAGCCCGCCGGAGTGGCCGCGCGGGCGCTTTGGCTTCTGCGCTGGCTGTTGGTGCTGGTGTTGGTCTGGGACCAGGTCAGCTCACCGCTGCATCAACACCGGCATGACTCCGGAGTTGACGCCCAGTGGCTCACCGCGTCCGCACACGGCGCACAGGCCACCACGCCGCACCTGGAAGACGACGATCACGATCTGCGGGCCTCGCATGCCGTGCTCGCGGTGCGCCCGCAGCTGGACCTGAGATCGCTCGCGCTGGGTGATGACCCGGACCACGGGTTCGCCTCCAGCCAGAATTACGCCCTCGCGCAACCGGGCCCGGCAGAAGCGCAAGCCGAAGGCGTCGCCGCGTTCGCGCGACCTCATTCCACGCACCGAAGTTTGCCGCCCGCCGGCCGCGCTCCCCCGCTCCACACCTGAACCTCGCCTCCGGTTTTGGTCCGGCCGCATTGCCTGTGCGCAGTGCGCGCCTTTTGTGGAGTTCTCGAATGTTTGACCGTCCTTTCCGGCGCGCGCTGTGGCGCTGCGCTTTCGCAGTGGTTGCGAGCCAGACCGTGCTGCAGCCCGCCCAGGCCGCGGACGAATTCGCGGTAACCCCCGCGCAGATGCAGTCCCTGGGCGTGCAGTTGCAGCGCCTCGAGCCGGGCGGCGGCACGGAGGGCCCGACCTATCCGGCGCGCGTCGTGCTGCCGCCGCGCCAGGAGCAAGTGGTGAGCGCGCCGTTGGCCGGTGTCATCGACCAACTGCTGGTCGCCGAGAACGACGCGGTGCGGGCTGGCCAACCGTTGGCGCGCCTGGCCAGTCCTGAGCTTGGCGAACTGCAGCTCAAGCTGATGGAAGCGGCCTCGCAGAACCGGCTCGCGGCCAGGACGTTGCAGCGGGAACGCCAGCTCTTCGCCGAGGGCATCATTCCGCAGCGGCGCGTGCAGGAAGCCGAAGCCGCGGCCGCCCAGAATCAGGCCCGCCAGCACCAGAGCGAGGCGGCCCTGCGCCTGGCCGGCCTGGACAACGCCACGATCCGCCGGGTGGCCGATGGCGGCACGGTGGACAGCGTCGTGATCCTGCGGGCGCGCTCTTCGGGAATGGTGTCCCAGTTGGCCGTCAAGCCCGGCCAGCGCGTCCAGCCCGCCGATGCCCTGGTACGCATCGCGGATGCGAGCCGACTGTGGCTGGACGTGCAGGTCCCTGTTACTTGGCAAGGTGGCGTCGCATCGGTCAAGGGACTGCCGATGACCGTGGTGGGGCGCGAGAGCGTCGCGGCCGGGCAAAGCCTGGGGGCCACGGTCAGCGACAGCCAAACGATCACCCTGCGAGCCGAGGTCACGCGCGGCGCGCAGCTGCTGCGTCCAGGCGAGTTTGTCCAGGTGCGCCTCCCCATGGCCGCGTCCCAGGGCTGGTCCGTGCCCCTAGCCTCGGTGGTCCGGCAGAACGACAAGGCCTACGTGTTCGTGCGCACACCCAAGGGCTTCGTGGCCAAGCCCGTCACGGTGCTGGCCAGCGCAGGCCAGACCGTGCGTGTGGCCGGCGATCTGCAGGCCGGCCAAGAGATCGCGGCCACTTCCGTGATCGCCCTGAAGTCGGCGTGGCAGGGTAAGGGCGGGAGCAACTGATGCTCAGTCGCCTGATTCAATTCGCGCTCGCACAGCGCCTCTTCGTATTGCTGGCCGGCGCTCTGCTGGCCGGCGCGGGCTGGTACGCCTTCACCAACCTGCCGATCGACGCGTTCCCGGACGTGTCGAGCACCCAGGTCAAGATCATCATGAAGGCGCCCGGCATGACGCCCGAGGAAATCGAGAGCCGCATCGCGGTGCCCATCGAGGTCGAGATGCTGGGCATCCCGAACCAGCGGATGCTGCGCTCGGTCTCCAAGTACGGCCTGGTCGACGTGACGGTGGATTTCCAGGACGGTACCGACATCTTCTGGGCGCGCCAGCAGGTTGGCGAGCGCCTGGGCAACATCGCGACCGACTTGCCGCAAGGCATCAGCGGCGGCATGGCGC
>CAZZHF010000366.1:0-2501 GCA_964653545.1 uncultured Gammaproteobacteria bacterium
TCAGGATCGGATTCGTCAGACAACTGCGCGTCGCGGTCGGATGGGTCGCCGACATCGTCGGTGTCCACGTCCATCCCGCTGTCCGGATCGACCGCGTCGGTTTCGCCAATCGGATCCTCGGTGTCGAACTGATCGCTGTGCGCCTCCGGCGCGACCCCGCCAGGCAAATCCAGGGCCGGCGCGTCGTCCAGGTCCAGCTCGGCGGCAAGGTCATCCAAGCTCACCATTTCTTCCGATCCGTTGTACTCATCGTCCGTGGGCGTAGGGTCCATATCCGTGGCTTTCCGGGGCCCACGTGATGGCACAGTCTTGGGTGCACCGTCGGTAATGAACGACTCGATGGCCGATGCTTCCTCCCAGTCCCACAGCGATTGACCCGCCTGAACACGCTGATAAATCTCGTCCAGGGTCTCCAGGAACGCTTCCTGCTCGAACATCGACACCCCGCCCTGGTCCATGCCCTGGCGCAACTGGCGCAACAGACGGGGGCGCAGTTCCTCCAGGCGCTGAGCGGCTGCGCCTTCCCGGGGCACCAGACTCCACAGCAGCGCGTCGACGCTGGCCAAGGCCTGGCGCC
The DNA here is from genome assembly GCA_964653545.1 of uncultured Gammaproteobacteria bacterium. GTDB lineage: Bacteria > Pseudomonadota > Gammaproteobacteria > Immundisolibacterales > Immundisolibacteraceae > Immundisolibacter. The sequence continues at coordinate 578 of CAZZHF010000366.1, forward strand.
ACGGCGAGGCTTCGGCGCCATAACGCTCCAGGCAGTCGATCAAATACTGACGCCAGTGGCTACGCAGGAAAACATCGACCGGATCGGGTAGGCGGCCGGACTTGGCCAGACGTTGCGTCAGTTCCGCATCAACACGGGCCGACAAAGCCTGATGACGTGATTCAGTCTCGCCGATCGCCTTGCCCGATGGCATGGCCAGAGCACGCAAATCTGCCAATCCGCTTTCGGTCGCGGCAGCGAAGGCCCGGTGGTCGTCCATGCACGACTCACCAACGCTGTCGATCAAGGCGGCCAGCACGTCCTGCTGAGGCGGCAGCAGCGGTTCCCGCCAGGTACGGGTCACGGCGATCAACTGGTCGAAGAAGCGCCGCCCAAGATGCGATCGGCGCGCCAGGACGGCCCGGTCGCGCAAGGCAAGCCGCAGAAAGGGAATCTGCAATCTGGCGATCTGTAGCCGGGCCGACACCGGGACCGCAATATCGGTAAACACCGAATCGAACAACAACGCCACCATGTCCAGCACCATTTGCTGAGACAGGTCCGAGACCGGTGGCGTTACCTGCCGGGTGGCAATCCGCGCCAGATCAATGGACGCCGAACGACTGCGACTTCCGGGCCGGTCATGCTGCTGCAAGGTCGCCAGTAGTTTGAGCGCCTCATTGCCCTGCCCCGCCTCGCCACCGGCCAGCGCGCGCTGTATCAGGGCACTCAGATCGATGTCACCCCCGTCGGGGGCCTCAAACGGCGAGTTCGGTTGCGGATCGATCTCCAACACCGGCAGATCCAGTGCGTCGGCGGACAGGGGCGTCAAAGCCCCTTCCGGAGTCGTCAGGTCCTGCGCCAGGGAGCGATAGATTTCCGGCAGGGCGACGCCCACATGACGCTCGAAAAACTTGATCACGATAAGCCGGACAGCGGGGTCGGCCGGCGTGTCGCGGCAAGCCGCCTCAAACGCGGCGAATACCTGTCTGGGGCCGAGTATCTGGTCACCGTCGGGAATACCAACCGCTAGCGCGACCCCATCGCGTACTGCCCGCAGGGCGTCCGCGCAGTCGGTTTCGGCGCGCCGCACCGCGGCGGTAAAGGCCATGACCTCGCTGCGATCGGCGCCGGATTCGCGCCGCGCGCCCGGCCCCTCGCCACGCTCAACCGCCTGCCAGCAGGCATCAAGATCGGCGACGAATCGATTCTCTATGGTTTCGCGGCCAAGCCGCAGTTCGCGTATGGCGTCAAAGTAGTTGCTACGCTCAAGATCACCATCGGCATCCTGGGCCAGATCAAACAGGGCATCGTCGAGCTTGCCGAGCATGGTGGTGAAGGCACCCCGCACGGACGCCATGAACGCCTGCCGCGCGGACGCGAGAACATCGCCAACCGAATTCCGTCCGGCGTCAACGTCGGTCTTACTGGATTTTGAGCGGCCCATGGAGTCCTTCACAGCAACTGTTGAAACATCGCTCAGGCTCAGGCGAAACAACGCTGCCAGCGCGCCAGATCATCACCTGGCACCGGCGTGAGTTGAATTCCGTGCAGGTAATCCGGCGTCACATGGCGCGACCAGCGCACCTCGCCGCAAAGGAAGAACTTTCCCGGCACGCTGGTGACGTTGACCCATAATTCAAGCCGCGCGCCGGCCGCCAGTTCCCGGTCCAGCCACAGGCCGATGCCGGCCGCGGAGACGTCACAGGTCCGTGCTGGCAAGGTCGCACCAGCCAGTTCCGGCGCCGCATCGGCGCTGACAATCTGTATCAGCAGGCGTTCGTCGCGAGACCGTCGGCGGTCGTAACGACGCTCCGCAGAATCGTGGTGGGCGGTATCGGCGCCCGATACCAACTTAATGGTGGCAGTCATAGGTGCGTCCCAGTGAATCCGGCTCCCCGTGCTCGGCATATCGGACCGAGCGGGCCAAACTTTAATGTGGGGG
>CAZZHF010000367.1:0-2467 GCA_964653545.1 uncultured Gammaproteobacteria bacterium
CGGTCTGCCGTTCAGCGAGCAGATTGGTGGTTTCGGTGGCACGGCGTCAGATATGGCATTGCTGTTCGAGGTCTTTGGGCACGGCCTGGTGGTTGAACCCTATCTGGCCACGGTGCTGGGCGGGCTAGCCGTGCAGCACGCGGGCACGGCCGCCCAGCAGCAGGCGATCCTGCCCAAGGTGATCGCGGGTGATCATAAGCTTGCGCTGGCAAGTCTTGAGGTTGGCGGGCGCCCGGCGGCACCGCACGTTGCCACCGTCGCCAAGCGCGTCGGCGGTGGGTGGCAGTTGACCGGTCACAAGACGGTTGTGCTGCACGGCGCCAGCGCCGACACCCTGGTGGTCAGCGCGCGCAGCCATGGCGCGGTTGACGCCAGCGGTGGCATTGGCCTGTTTCTGGTACCGGCCGGCGCGCCGGGGGTCAGTCGCCGCGGCTATGCCACGGTGGATGGTCTGCGCGCCGCCGAAGTCACGCTGGAGCAGGTCGAACTGCCCGACGAGGCGCTTCTGGGTGACCCGGTGGGCGGTCACGGGCTGCTCGACAGTTTGCTCGACCTGGCCGGTATCGCCGGCTGCGCAGAGGCGCTCGGCTGCATGCAGGCGCTGATCGATCGCACCGCCGAGTACCTGCGCACGCGCGAGCAGTTCGGGCGCAAGCTCGGCGAGTTCCAGGTGCTGCAGCACGCCTTGGTCGACATGTACATGGCCGCCGAACAGGCGCGTTCGCTGACGCTGGCCGCGGCACTGAAAGCCGACGCGGCGGTGCCCGAACGCCAGCGCCTGGTGGCGGCGGCGCGCCAGTTCTGTGCCGACGCGGGACGTCTGGTCGGTCAGACGGCGGTGCAGCTGCACGGTGGCATCGGGGTGACCGACGAGCTTGACGTGGCCCATTACTTCAAACGCCTGACCATGCTGCCGCGGTGGTTCGCGGATCACGGTCAGCCGCTGGACCGCTTCACGGCGGCCGGCGGCTGATGGCCCCCGCGATGCGGCCATGAACCGGTGACGGCGGATGCCAATGCCGCGGTGTCCTCGCGCACCGCTGCCGGCCTGTTCGTGCTGGTGATCGTGTTGTGGGGCGTCAACTGGCCGGTGATGAAAGTCGGCCTGGCCTATATTCCGCCGCTACACTTTGCCTTGCTGCGCATGCTGTTGGGCGGAATTACCATGTTCGCGGCGGCCGCGCTGGCCGGTCAGCTGCGCCTGCCGGCGCGTCAGGACTGGCCCCTCGTGGTGAGCGTGGGCGTGTTCCAGATGAGTGCCTTCATGGCACTCGGCTTTTTTGGCCTGTTGTTCGTTGGCTCCGGGCGGGCGGCGATTCTGGCCTACACCACGCCCCTGTGGGTATTGCCGCTGTCGCTGTGGCTGCTCAAGGAGCGCGTCAGCATCGGCAAGTTAGCCGGGTTTGCGCTGGGCCTGACTGGCGTCGCGGTACTTTTCAATCCGGCCGGTTTCGATTGGGGTGATGGCCGCGTGTTGCTGGGTAACGGCCTGTTGCTGAGCGGCGCGGCGTTGTGGGCGGTGCAGATTGTCCAGGTGCGCGGCCACCGCTGGGCCGGTACGCCGCTGTCACTGGCCCCGTGGCAACACGCCGTGGCGGTGGCCGTGCTGGCGCCGCTGGCTTTTTTCTTTGAGGCCGATGCCAGTATCCGCTGGACTGCCGAGTCGATTGCCATCCTGGCCTACAACGGGCCATTGGCGACCGGTTTTTGTTTCTGGGCCATGATCACCATCACCCGGGCCCTGCCGGCCGTGACCACCTCGATCGGCTCCCTGGCGGTGCCCATGGTCGGTATGCTCGGCGCCTCATGGTGGTTGGGCGAGCCCTTGTCCCTGACCAACAGCGGGGGGCTGGCGCTGATCGCCAGCGCGGTCGCGACGCTGGCGTTGAGTGAAGCCTGGGCGCGGCGGGCCTAACGGCAAACGCCCCCTAGTGTCATAGGGACGCGGCTTTGCTGCGCGATGATCCCCCGGCTATGCCGGGCTCTTACGCATTCTGGGTAACGCTGAAATGGCCGGCGTTTCCGGAAAGCACCTTTCGAGGCGCCCTTTTGTCGGCGACGGCGATCACGTTACGATGGTGCGCCGCCGGATGGCGGGCGCCGGCACAACCACCCTGCGAATTCACCATGCCCCCCTCGCCTCGCAAGCCGCCCTGCTGCCCATGAGCTTGCTCGCGGCTGCATTACTGCCCTTTCTGGGCGCCGGGTTGCTGGCGGGGCAGGCCAATGATGCGCGGGATCGCTGCGCTTGGCTGGCCGGTGCGGTTGTGGCAATCACCATCGGTCTGCTCGGATCGATGGCGCCGACGGTTGCAGACGGCAACATCGTGCGGGCCAGCTGGTCCTGGCTGCCGTCGATCGGCGTCAATTTCGGGTTTCGCGTCGATGGCCTGGCGCTGCTGCTCGCCGGCCTGGTGCTGGGCATCGGCCTGGTGATCGTGCTGTATGCCCGCTATTACCTTGCCGA
>CAZZHF010000368.1:0-2431 GCA_964653545.1 uncultured Gammaproteobacteria bacterium
AGTGTGACAGCCGGCGGTGTTCGGCAGGATGGTGTAGCGGTCCGGCGGCAGTACGTCGAGCAGGTTCGGCTGGCTCGGGTCCTGGCCGATGTTCACCCGTCGCACGGCGACGGTGACGATCTGCGCGCCGCTGATCTGGATGGCGCGGGCGGTCTCGTCCAGGTCCTTGTACTTGCCGGTGCCGACCAGCAGGCGGGAGCTGAACGTGCGGGCACCGATGCGCAGCGGGTCGTCGTCGAGTGCGGTCATGGCTGTATGTCCTGGCGGCTGAGCCGCCGTCTGTGCAGCGGCTCAGCCGCCACCGATGGCGTGGATGATTTCGATGCGGTCGCCGTCGCGCAGCAGGTGTCCTGCATGGTTGCCGCGTGGCACGATGTCGCGGTTCACCTCCACCGCCACGCGCTTGCCGGTAAGGCCCAGCTCGGCAACCAGTTGCGCCACGGTAAGGGTGTCGCCGGCCGCGCGGACGGTTCCATTGACGACGATGTCCAACGCGCGCCTGTCTAGTGGAGGCTGTGCGGCGCCGCCAGGTGAAACGGCGGGATCGGCGCGTCGAACTCGGCGCCATCGTCGCTCACCATCTGGTAGCTGCCATGCATGAACCCGGTCGGCGTGTCCAGTACCGTGCCACTGGTATACGTGAACGACTCGCCGGGCTCCAGGTGCGGATGCTGGCCGATCACGCCCAGGCCGCGCACCTCCTGCGTGTTGTCCTCGGCGTCGGTGATGATCCAGTGGCGCGCGACCAGCCGCGCCGGTGTTGCGCCGTGGTTGGTGATGGTCACCGTGTAGGCGAACACATAGCGGCCATGCAACGGGTCCGACTGCTCGGCCAGGTACTGCGTGCGGACAGCGACGGCGACGTCGTGCGGGGGGTCGTGGGGAACGTTCATGGCGGTTATTCTAGCGCTCCATCCTGCCGTACCCGTTTGTCGTTCTCATGCAGCAATATCTGAATCTGATGCGCGCGGTGCTGGAGCATGGCGTGCGCAAGTCCGACCGTACCGGGACCGGCACGCTGAGCGTGTTCGGCCACCAGTCCCGCTATGACCTGGCCGACGGTTTTCCACTGCTGACCACCAAGAAGCTGCACGTCAAATCCATCATCCACGAACTGCTGTGGTTTCTGCGCGGCGACACCAACGTCGCCTACCTGCGCGAGCGTGGCGTCAGTATCTGGGACGAGTGGGCCGACCAGAACGGCGACCTTGGCCCGGTTTATGGCTACCAGTGGCGCTCCTGGCCGGACTATGCCGGTGGCCACATCGACCAGATCGGTGCCGTCATCGAGCGCATTCGTCGCGACCCGGATTCGCGCCGGCTGCTGGTCAGCGCCTGGAACCCGGCGCAGGTGGACGCCATGCGCCTGCCGCCATGCCATGTGCTGTTCCAGTTCTATGTGGCCGATGGCCGGCTGTCCTGCCAGCTGTACCAGCGCAGCGCGGACATCTTTCTGGGCGTGCCGTTCAACATTGCGTCGTACGCGCTGCTGACGCAGATGGTGGCGCACGTTACCGGACTCGCGCCGGGCGAGTTCATACATACTCTGGGTGACGCGCACCTGTACCTGAACCATCTGGACCAGGCCCGCGAGCAACTGGCCCGCACGCCACGCCCGCTGCCCCAGATGCAGATACGCCGACCGGTGGAATCGATCTTCGGGCTTGCCTACGACGACTTTGAACTGCTGGGTTACGACCCGCTTCCCCGTATCGCCGCGCCGGTTGCCGTGTGACGGCACCCGTAGAAGTGGTTCTGGTGGTGGCGGTGGCCGAGGATGGCGTCATCGGCCGTGACGGCGCGCTGCCCTGGCATCTGCCAGCCGACCTGAAGCATTTTCGCGAGTTGACGCTCGGCAGGCCGGTCATCATGGGGCGGGCGACCTATCAGTCCATCGGCAAGCCGCTGCCCCAGCGGCGCAACATCGTGCTCAGTCGCCAGGCCGATTTCGCGCCGCCCGGCGTCGAGGTAGTCGCATCGCTGGCCGATGCCTATCACCTCGTCGCAGGCGAGCCTCAGGCCATGATTATCGGTGGCGCCACCGTGTACGCGCAGGCGCTCGCCGCGGCCAGTGCGGTCGAACTCACCGAGGTGCACGCCAGGTTGCCCGGCGATACGCACTTTCCGCCGCTTCAGCCGCCGTGGCAGGTAACGGCGCGTGAAGATCACCCCGCCGACGATCGCAACGTGTACGCCTACAGCTTTGTGACTTATCGCAAACGCTGACTTGCGGTCGGGCAAGGCCGTGGGACGTTATTTGGCGCCCACAAGTGGGGGTTGCCATTGCCCTCGGGGTCAGGGTTTGAAACTAGAACGTCCACGCTTCTGACAGTGGACAGGGTCGGGTAGCGCGTGAAGAAAAAAACATACAGGGGGAGCCATGACGATCGGGAGAATCCACAGGATTGGACAGCTGCTGGTTTGCCTGGTG
>CAZZHF010000369.1:0-2430 GCA_964653545.1 uncultured Gammaproteobacteria bacterium
GGTGATCGTGCGCATGTCGGACTTCAAGAGCAACGAATACGCGAACCTGCTGGGCGGCGACCTGTACGAGCCGCACGAGGAAAACCCGATGCTGGGTTTTCGCGGCGCCTCGCGCTACATCGCCGAGAGCTTCCGCGACTGTTTTGCGTTGGAGTGCCAGGCGCTGAAGAAGGTCCGTAACGACATGGGCCTGACCAACGTGGAGATCATGATCCCGTTCGTGCGCACCCTGACCGAGGCCCGTCAGGTTACCGAACTGCTGGCCGAGCAGGGGCTGAAGCGCGGCGAGAACGGCCTGCGGTTGATCATGATGTGCGAGCTGCCGTCGAATGCCATTCTGGCCGATCAGTTTCTGGAGCATTTCGACGGCTTTTCCATCGGCTCCAACGACCTCACCCAGCTGACGCTGGGGCTGGACCGGGACTCCGGGCTGGTGGCCGGGGAGTTCGACGAACGCGATGGTGCGGTGAAGGCGCTGATGAAGCTCGCCATCGAGGCCTGCCTGCGCGCCGGCAAGTATGTTGGTATCTGCGGTCAGGGGCCGTCGGATCACCCGGACCTGGCCCAGTGGCTGGTCGAGCAGGGCATCGACAGTGTGTCGCTGAACCCCGACACGGTGGTGTCCACCTGGCTGGCGCTGGCTGGCGACAGGTCTCATTGATGGCCGTGCCGACCGGGGCGCCTCCCCGGATCCGGGGTCCGTCGCAGGTCCGCGAGAGCCCGTAACGAATCCTGACCGGCCGCGCCACGGCGCCGATTGATCAATACACCGCGCGGGCGCGAAAGCGTTCCGGAAGATCCTGCGGTTTGCCGTGCGGGGCGATATTGGCGCTGGCGTAGAACGCCTCCACGATCGGGTTCATCAGCCGCCGCCACAGCGGCGGCACCATCACCAGCCAGATCATCGTCATGTAGCCGTAGGGCAGGCGCGGGGCCTCGTCGCGCACCCGCAGTATCTGATACGGCCGGCTGGTCTTGGCGTGGTGGTCGGAGTGGCGTGTGATCTGGCACGAAATCATGCTGCTGACGATGTAGTTGTCGTCCCAGGCATGCTCGGCGCGGATTGGCTCGTAGCTGCCATCGGCCAGCCGGCGACGGCCCAGACCATAGTGCTCCAGGTAGTCCACGAAGGCCAGAAACAGGCGCGGGAACAGCCAGCAGCCCAGGAACACCGGCAACGCCACCCAGCCGAACAGCGCCAACGTGGCGGCCAGCCACAGCAGCGGTGCCGCAAACAGCCACAGCGCCTGGTTGCGCCAGTGCCACACCGGCAGACCGCGCACCGCCATGCCGTCGCGGCCGATGCGCCAGGCCAGGCGCGTCTTGTCCACGATGCAGCGCAGCACGAACGGGTATACCGGCTCGTTGTAGCGTGCCGAGGCCGGATCGTCCGGCGTGGCCACCAGGTTGTGGTGGCCGATGTTGTGGTACAGGTGAAAGTCCGCCATGTTGGTGGGCGTGAACAGCAGCACGCCCATGAAGCGGTCGAACTTTTGCGCGTGGTGGCACAACTCGTGCGCCACCACCACACCGATGCCCACCGAAACCGACAGGCTAAGAATCAGCCCGATCATGGCGCTGGTGGTCAGCGGTTCGTGACTGAGCACGTACAGGCCAAACAGCGCCACGCCCCACTGCACCGGCACGCACAGCCACAGCATGAAGCGGTAACGCAGGCGTTCTTCTAACTCTGGCTCGAATTCGGCCGAGGCGTTTATCCGGTCCGGTCCGATCAGGTTGTCCAGCACTGGCAGCACCGCCATCCACGCCACGGCACTTATCCAGTACCCGTTGCCGCCGCCCAGTGCCCAGGCCAGCACCGGCAACAGCATGAAGCCGATCAGCGGCCAGGTGCTGACGCGGGCCAGGATACTGCGGCGCGTGCCGGTACCTTCAATTGCAATGGCCATGATCACTCCCTGATGTGGCCAATGGACCGCCGGATGGTACCGAACGCGCGTTCAGGGAGACAACATTGGATGGTCGACCGGCAAAGCGTCGGCGTTGGACCAGCTACCGACCGCGCTCCAGCCGGCGCAGGATGGCGGCTTCCAGCGTGGCGCGATCCGCTTTGACGGGCTTCAGGTCCGGCGCGCTGCGAATCGCGATATCCGGATCTTTCAGCCCGTTACCGGTCAAGGTGCAAACCAGTGTCTTGCCGGCCGGGATGCGGCCGGATTGCAGGTCGCGCAGCGCGCCGCCGATGGAGGCGGCCGAGGCCGGCTCGCAGAACACGCCTTCTTCCGTTGCCAGCAGTTTCTGCGCGGCGAAGATTTCATCGGCAGTGAGCGCCGCGACCCAGGGCGGCGCGGAGCCCCCGACGGCCCACACCGTGAAGGTCGAATCGACCTCCTGGCCGTCCGAAAAGGACACCCGGGATCGGGTCACCGCGGAAATTCTCGTCCCGACCACGAGCCGTATTCCCGCTCG
>CAZZHF010000370.1:0-2417 GCA_964653545.1 uncultured Gammaproteobacteria bacterium
AGGGTGTGGACACGCGCCGCCTCCGGCTCGCCTTTGGCGTGGGCGACGGCTTCTTGCAAGCCCCTGCCGGATGCTTGCGAATGCCTTATTCATGGCTTGCTCCTTAAACCAGGCCATCTGTAATAAGTCCACCAGCCCGGCCAGTACGTTGCGCTCAGCCCTGCTCAGGTTGGTGCGCACGTTCTTGGCAAACAGCGTCAGCCGGGATAGCCTGGCCTCGTTACCAATCAGGCAGCTTCCAGGCGCACCACGATGCGCGCGCCGGTCGCTTCGGCGTACCGGCGCAGCGTGGCAAGGCTGGGGCGCACCCGCCCGCCTTCCAGACGGGCCACCGCGGCCTGCTGCGTGCCCATGCGCTCGGCAAGTTGCGCCTGCGTGAGGCCGGCACGGGCACGCGCCTCGATCAACTGCGCAATCAGCGCGAATTCGTCTTCCAGTGCGTCATATTTGGCCCGGACATGCGGGTCGCGCAGCAGGGCTTTCTTCAGCTCGGTGTGGGTTCTCATGGCTCAAGTTCCTTCAGTCGTTTTCTGGCCATTTCCAGCGCTTGCTGTGGTGTCTTCTGGGTCTTCTTCACGAAGGCATGCAGGATCACCACCCGACGGCCGGCTGTGGTGACAGATGGCGCGGGCGATGCCGTCGCGGCCGGTAATGCGCAGTTCCCACAGCCTGCCTTCCAGGTGTTTGACGTGTGGTGCACCGATGCGGTCCAGGCCGTGCGCCTGGGTCAGGTCGGCGAGGCGCAGGTAGCGGGCCTGCATATCGGCGGGCAGGGCCTTGATTTCAGCCTCGACCTCAGGGTTCAGGGTGTGGACTGTCCAGTGCATTATAACTTCAATGTTATTTTTGGTGTTGTCCAGGCAACCATCAGCTACGCACCACGGCGCTGCGGCACCACGCGGCCGGCATCGGTACGGGCCAGAAATGCTTCCCAGGTCACCAGGGCGGCGCGTTTCTCGTCGATATAGTCGTGCCGGTCATAGTGGGTCACTTGTACGCCAGACAGGCCGTGGCTCAATAATTGCGCGCGGTGGTCCTTGCTCACGCCCACGCTGATCAGGAGGGTTTCGCACGTTCTGCGAATGTCGCGCAGGTCGAACGGCTCGCCGCCCATGGCGGCGGATATTTCGGCCACTCGGCCGCCGGGCGTGGCGGTGTCCATGGGTGTGCTGCCAATACAAAACAGTTCGGCCGTACCGCGTTGGCGGGCGCGCTGGGCCAACGAATTTGCCAGTGAGACGGCCATGGGGCCTAGCGGTAGCAGGTGCTCGCGCGGCGTCCGGCGCTTGCCCTTGCCATCAAACAATCGAAGGGTGCCGTCGTTCCAGTAGTCGGTAACTCTGGCGCGCAGTAACTGCGCCATGCGCTGGCCACCGGCCAGCAACGCTAGGCGTAATGCCTGATCGGGCAGTGAGTCGCCCAGGTGCGCCAGATAGGCGCGCAGTTCCTCGCCCGACAAGGTGCGGTTGCCCGTGTTTACCGCAATGGTGGGCACGGACTCTAGCGGGTTTGCGCTGATACCAAACGGAATCAGGTCGGCCGGCAGTTCGGCCGACAGCGGCGCCCGCTTGGCGTCATTAAAGGCGGTGCTCAGGTAACTGCGCAGGATGCCGGCCATGCGGTTTTTGCCGGTCTCCGCCACCGTTCGCACCAACTGCGCCGCTTGCTGCGGGGTGACTTCGCGCGCCGGCAAGTCGGCAAGGTTGCGGTGCGAGTAGACATGACACCGAAACGCACTCGCCACGGCAGCGGCGCTCTTGGTCTTGCCCTGGCTTGCCAGCCGGCGCACATAGGCCTCGCACAGCGCGCGCAGCGTGAAATGTTTGCGTTCCTGCGTCTCGCGTTCCTTATCGGCGCGCTGGGCGGCGCGCTCGCGGTCCAGTTGGCGCGGGTCGGTGCCCTGGTCGAGCATCACCTTGAGCGCATTGGCCTTGGCGCGCGCATCCTCAAGCGTCCAGGCGCTGCAATCGCCAATCGTGCGGCGGATGGTCTGGCGCTTGAGCTTGCCCTCGAACACAAAGCTCTTGGCGCCGTTTGCCGTTACCCGCACGGCCAGGCGCGGGGCCTCGGCATCGAACATGAAGGCCTGCTGCTTACCCGGTGGGCAGGCAAACTTGCGAATCCGTTCCGGGGTCAGGCGTTGGCGTTGCATGCGTACCTCGCCAGTTGGCTACACGGCCACGCCCCGATGTCAGCGTGGTGTCAGATTGGCTACACGAAAAACCCATGTAGCCACCATGTAGCCAAATCCTAGCAATTCAGATCAATGCAAGTCAACGCAGGAAAATAAGGCGTTTTCAGGGTTTTTTCGGGTTATCGGGTTTCCGTCAATGTCGATCAATTCCGATAAATACCCCCATTTTGTGATTATTAATCAGTAGGTCTGAGGTTCGATTCCTCTCTCCGGCACCACCAGC
>CAZZHF010000371.1:0-2412 GCA_964653545.1 uncultured Gammaproteobacteria bacterium
TTTTACCTGCATCGCGCGTTGGTGCGGGATGACGCGCGTGCCTGGCTGGGTGTCGGCCTGGCGATGGGTATCGGCCTGCTCGCCAAGTATCCGATCGTGCTGCTGGCCGGCGGCGCTGCTGGCTTTGTGCTGACCGACCCGGCGGCTCGGCGCTGGCTGGGCCGCCCGCAACCGTATCTTGCAGTGCTGATGGCGCTGGTATTGTTCTCGCCAGTATTGGTGTGGAACCTGCAACACGACTGGGCATCCTTCGCGTTCCAGGGCAGCCGACGCCTGCACGAGAACTACGAGTTCTCGACCCACTTGCTGGTGGCCCACGTGCTGCTGCTGCTGTTCCCGACCGGCGCGCTGGCCGCCTGGGGCCTGCTCAGTCGCCCGGATTGGCGTGCCGAGGCGGTCCCGGATCGCCGCAGCCGTCGCTTCTTGCTGTGGGCGGCTGGTGTGCCGTTTAGCGTGTTTTTTCTCTTCAGTCTGTTCAACTACGCGCATTTCCATTGGACTGGGCCCGCGTACCTGGCGCTGCTGCCGTTGCTGGCAATGACGCTGCTGGCACCGAGCGGTGCCGATGACCCGCTGCGGCGCTGGCTGTATCGCGCCTGGCGGCCTAGCTTGCTGCTACTGGCCGGCATTTACGCGACGACTGCCGTTTACATCGTCTTTGGTCTGCCCGGCGTACCGTACCCGACGCACAACGTGGGCTATCTGGCTTGGCGCGAGGCGGCAGCGGCGGTACACGCCCTCGAACAGCAGGTCGAGCGCGACACCGGCCAGCGGCCACTGGTGGCCGGCATGAGCAAGTGGTCGATTGCCGCCGGCCTGGCCTTTTACGACGCCGACGGCCGGCGCGACAACATCACCTCGCGCAACATCGTCGGGCGCACCGGGGCCATGTTCGAGTACTGGTTCGACGACCCAAGCGACGGTCAGCGACCAGTATTGCTGATCGATTTCGAGCGCAAGGATCTGGAGGATCCCTCGGTCACGGCGTCACTGGTGAACGTCGGGCCGATCCAGGAACAGACTCTTAGCTGGCGGGGCCAGGTGATCCGCCACCTTTACTACCGTATCGCCGCCGGCTATCGGCCCCAGTCCGTGCGGCGGGTACCCTGACCCCATGCGCCTGTTACTGCACTTTGCTCGAGCTTATCCGGCGCGCGGTCTGCTTACCCTGCTGGCACTGTTGCTGGCCGGCTTGCTGGACGGACTCGGCCTGTCCTCACTGCTGACCATGCTGGTGTCGATATCGGGCGACAGCGCCGGACTGCCGTTGCCGGCGCGACAAGTCACGCAGTTCCTGGCCGCCATGGGCGTCCCGCCGGGCCTGGGTCCGCTGCTGGTACTTATGGTGGCGGCCATGGTGGCCAAGGCGCTACTGACGCTGGCCGCCAACGCGCAGGTCGGCTACACCGTGGCACGCGTAGCGACCGACCTGCGTCTGGGCCTGCTACGAGCCGTGCTGGCAAGCCGCTGGGAGTATTACCTGCACACGCCGATCGGCGGGCTGTCGAACGCGATTTCCGGCGAGGCCAACCGGGCATCCAATGCCTATTTCAACGCCGCCCAGATGATCGCGCTGCTCGTGCAAGCGGTTATTTACACGGCGTTGGCGCTGTTGGTGTCCTGGCAGGCCACCTTGGTCGCACTGGGCATCGGCGGCGCGTTAATGGGCGCCATGGGTGGACTGGTACGCCGCGCTCGCCGGGCTGGCGCGCGTCAGTCCCAGCTCACTGCCGCCCTGGTTACCTATCTGACGGATGTGTTGCAGTCGGTGAAGCCCTTGAAGGCCATGGGCCGCGAGGATCTCGCCGACGGAATTCTGGCCAGCCAGACGCGGCAGATCGACAAGGCCCTGCGCAAGCAGGTTATCGCCAAGGAAGCCCTTCCGGCGGTGCAGGAGCCACTGCTGGCGTCGCTGGCGGCCGGCGGCCTGTACTTGGCCATGGTGCACCTGGGTATGTCCCTGGCGGCGGTTATGGTGGTGATTTTCCTGCTGGCACGGGTACTGGGCTATTTCACCAAAGTGCAGCGGCAGTACCAACATATGGTGAGCTCGGAGGCCGCCTATTGGCTGCTGCACGCCGCGATCACCAAGGCGCGGGCGGCGGCCGAACCGCCGGCCGGTGGCGCCCGGCCCAGCCTCGAGCACGGCATTGCGCTGAAGCATGTGCGCTTCGCCTATGGCGAGCAGGCCGTGTTGGACGATATTAGCCTCGACATCCCGGCCGGCCAGTTGACGACGCTCATCGGCCCTTCGGGCGCTGGCAAGACAACGTTGGTTGATGTCGTCATCGGCCTGCTGAGCCCTCACTCCGGCGAAGTGCTGATCGACGGCCAACCGCTGGCGCGGCTCGACCGGCGGGCCTGGCGGCGCATGATCGGCTACGTTCCGCAGGACACGCTGCTGCTGCACGA
>CAZZHF010000372.1:0-2411 GCA_964653545.1 uncultured Gammaproteobacteria bacterium
GATATTGCTGGCGATGGCCGGCTGGGTCTCGATCTGAATCTTGACGTCGCCGCGGCGGTGGGCGAGTTGCCCACGCCCCTGGACGCGCTGAAGCTCGGGCCGCTGCAAGTGCGGGCGGATTGTGAGTGTGGCGGTGGCACGCCGCGTACCTGGGACGTGGTGCTGGCGGCCCAGCCGCTGGTTGCGCACCTGGATATCGGTCCGCGCGAGGACAGCGCCCTGGCCCTGCGACGCGGTGACCTGGCCATCGCCGTCGAGTCGCGGTTGCCGGCGGCCGGATTCAGGATGCATGGTCGCATCGAGCGCCTGCCGCTCAGTCCGTGGCTGTCCTGGCTTGGCGAACATTTTCGAAGCGATGGAGGCGGCAGCTGGCCGGTGCCGCAGGTTGATGTTTATGTGGACCGGCTGGACTATCTGGGCCAGTCTTTCGATCAGTTGCGGCTGCAGGTGGCACGTAGCGAGGGGTGGGATATCGCGCTGGACGCGGCCGACGTGGCCGGCCAGGTTCGGGTGCGCGGCGGCGGCGCCGAGCAGCAGGTCGAGTTGGCACTGGACCGGCTGCATCTGAAGCGCGACGAAGATAACGACGGCCGGACCGCCGCCAGCGTCGATCCGGCCAAGGTGCCGCCGCTGCGCGGACGCATCGGCGAATTGCATTACGGTGGTGAGGCGTTCGGCGCGCTGGAGCTGTCCAGTCGGCGGCTCGCGGATGGACTTGCCTTCGACAACCTGCGCCTTGATGGCGATTTTGGTGGCATCAGCGGCACCGGCGCCTGGCGAGGTCATCAGAAAAACAGCACCAGCAGCCTGGATGCCAGCGCCGACTTCAAGGACTTCGGGGCCTTCCTGGGACATTTTGGGGTCAAGAATCTGGTACGTGAGGGCCGCGGCAAACTGAGCGCCGAGGTGAGCTGGCCGGGCAGCCCCGGGGCGTTTGCGTTTGCCGCGCTTGATGGCAAGGTCAGCGGCGCTTTGCGCAAGGGTACGCTGCCGGATGTTGAGCCTGGTGTGGGTAGGCTGTTCGGCATCCTGAGCCTGGACAGTGTGGCGCGCCGTCTGTCACTTGATTTTCGGGACGTTTTCGGTCGTGGCTTTGCCATCGACCGCATGGATGGCGAGTTGCTGCTCGCGGCCGGACAGGCGCAGTTGAAAAACCTGCGCGTGCGCGGTCCCGCCGCGCACCTGACGTTGAACGGGCATACCAATTTGACCGACCGCAGCCTGGATGTGGAGGTGCTCAGTGCGCCGCAGGTCACCTCCAGCCTGCCACTGGCCGGCGCCATTGCCGCGCCGGGGGTTGGGGCTGCCATTTATCTGGGTCAAAAGATCTTCGAGGGCGCCATCGATAAAGTGACCGAGCAGCGCTACCACGTGACCGGCACCTGGGCCGATCCGAAGGTCGAAAAGCGCTGATCGACAGTCTGCGTCGCCGGGTTGCTCGACGTGTCCGGCACGCTGTGTACCATTCCGTCAGTGGGCAGACCCGCGCCCGATCACCAAGCAGGAGAACCCATGTCCGACGCCAAGTCCTATCCGGTACCGGCCAAATTTGCCGCCCGGGCCCATCTGAAGCCCGCCGATTATGAGGCCATGTACCGGCGCTCGTTGGACGACCGGGATGGCTTCTGGGCCGAGCAGGCGGAGCAATTCGTAAGCTGGCAGGAGCCCTGGCACACCGTGTGCCAGGAAGATATGGCCCGTGGCCACACCCGCTGGTTCGTTGGCGGCAAGCTGAACGTTGCCTACAACTGCCTGGACCGTCATTTGCCCAGCCGTGGCGAGCAGACGGCCCTGATATGGGAGGGCGACGACCCCGACTTCTCACGCCACATCACTTATCACCAGTTGCACGACGAGGTATGCCGTCTGGCCAATGTGCTGAAGATACGCGACGTCAAGAAGGGCGACCGCGTGTGCATTTACATGCCGATGATCCCGTCGGCGGTGGCGGCCATGCTGGCCTGTGCCCGCATTGGGGCCGTGCACTCGGTGGTATTTGGCGGTTTCTCGCCGGAATCCATCAAAAGTCGCATTCTGGATTCCGACTGTCGGGTAGTGATTACGGCCGACCAGGGCCTGCGCGGGGGGAAGCCGATTCCGCTGAAGGCCAACGTCGATCAGGCGCTGGAAGGCTGCCCGAATGTCCATACCGTGCTGGTGTACCGACACACGGGTGCCAAGATTGCCTGGAAAGAGGGCCGCGATGGCTCGTATCAGGAGCTGTTGGCCGCGGCCAGCACCGACTGTCCGCCCGAGCCGATGGATGCCGAAGATCCCTTGTTCATCCTCTACACCTCTGGCTCCACGGGCAAGCCCAAGGGCGTGCTGCACACCACCGGTGGCTACCTGACCTACGCGGCGCTGACCCACAAGTACGTGTTCGACTACCACGATGGCGACGTTTACTGGTG
>CAZZHF010000373.1:0-2411 GCA_964653545.1 uncultured Gammaproteobacteria bacterium
GCACTGGCACACCCTGTTTGTCGGGTACAAGGACTGGAAGTGGGACGACGGCCAGAGCGGTCCGACTGTAACCGGGGTGATGCTTGTTGACGTGCAGCGTCTTCATGCCACGGGCTTCGGCTATTCAAGTAGCTTCCATCACAATCCGCCGGACGCCAAGCCGGTGGATTATTCGCCGGAGGCCCTGCCGCGGATGTTGCAGTAAGATTCCGCGGCGGGCGCCCACCCGTTTGTAGCGATACCCGAGGGCCGCCGCAGGCTTGCGGCAGCCCTCTTTAGTTTAAGCAAGCGTTCTCTGTCGCGGGATGCGATGGGTGTTGAGCACGCTTCTTATTGAGTTATATATGCGGGCACGTTTTCCATCAGGTCCGCTGATCATCAGATTCTACCGCCCGCGCCAGATCATTCGATTGCGGCGAATCGCGAAGGCGGTTGTACACTGTGGTTGCTCTTGCTGCCGGCTGAGTCCGGAGTTTTTTGGGTGTCTGACATCTCAGGCACGGGACAGGGTCCTGGCATAAGCCGGGAGGGCGGTAGGGAATAGTTCGAGCCAAGGCAGCTGCCAGAAGCTCTAGCGTATGGGGGGTCCAAGATGGAATTGCAGAAAGTGAGTCTGCGTCGCCCGGCTGTGCCGGTGGCGCTGGGGGTCATGCTGGGTTGTGCCCTGCTGGTGGCGAGGCCGGCGCAAGCCGTGACGTTCGATTACTCCGGTTACGTCCGCGAGCACCTGTCGGTCAACCTGCAGCCCAGTGACGAATTCAAGGCTACCGGTGATACCAGTGGCTTGTTTTTGACTGGCGAGAAATTTGACGGTAAGGGCGACCTGTCCATGTGGCGACACAGTGGCAAGCTGGAGGCTACGGCGGACTTCGGTCCGTTCCAGCTGTCCGGCATCGGGCGTATCGCCCGCGAAACCCGTACCAAATGGAACCGCGACCTGCAAAATGGCAGCAAGTTGGGGGCAGCGTTTGCTACATTGGAGCAGGCTGGACCGCTGGTCGGGGCGCCGGTAGGAGCGACAGGGTTTGCCAATGCCTCCGCATTTACCTCCGCGAATATAAATGCGCTACTTGGTGCGCCTGGGTGTGTCCAGCCATTTTGCCCGTTTGTGGACGGGCTGGTCGGCTTTGGGGCCGGCACCCAGGACGATCTGGCCCTGGAGCAGTACGACTCGACCGAGTTGCGCGAGGCGTTTGTAACATTCTCCATTGGCGAGCGCACTCACTTCAAACTCGGTAAGCAGCAGGTTGTGTGGGGGGAGACGGACTTCTTCCGCGCCATGGACATCATTCACGGCTACGATCTGCGCTGGCGTTCGTTCCTGGAAACCGAGAACGAGGAACTGCGCAAGCCGCTGATTCTGGGTAACGTCACCATCGACATCCCGGAACTGGCCGGTGCCCTGCAGCTGATCTACCGTCCCGGCTGGGATAACGGCGACGACATGGGTGAAACGGGCCCCATCAACGGCGGACGCTGGTCGCCGGCGCCATGGGCTGCGGCAGGTGTCACAAGCTCGCTGCTTGGTAGTTACAACTATCACCATAACCTGGGTGACGAGAACGACGCCAACTATGGCTTTCGCTGGTCCGGCACGTTCAAACAAATAGGCTACTCCTTCAACTACTATCGGGGGCTGAGTAATGATGGCTTGGTGGTGCGTAATCCTCTGGTCGGAGGAAGCACTAATCTTGGCCAATGGGAAGGTGGCAGCTTCCGTCTGACGGAGCTGATTTTCCCGATGACGGAAACCTACGGTATTACCCTGAACGCCTATTCGGGTCTATTGGATTCGGTGCTGCGCACAGAGGTGGCGTTGACGCCTAACAAGGCATACAACACCGGCACCAACACGTTTGTGGATCTGTTCTCATACCTGAGCGGTGTTAATGCGGCGGCGGGTGGCCCGGCCTTTTTCCCTGGCATCGTGCTGTTGAACGATATCGACAACCCGGTCAGCAACTATGCGCCGGGTACTGGCGGCTTTACCACGGACCCCTTGGGCAATCCCATTGCGCCGGTTGGTGCGTCGTTGTCGGTGCCTGGGCTCGGGCCCATTGTCGAAAAGGACACTCTCAAGATCATGCTTGGCCTGGACAAGCAACTGAACTGGACCATGAACACGCTGGGTACCTCTCGACCCACGTTCTGGACTGTGCAGTTGTTCGACACTTGGGTGATGAACTATGACCGTGATGACGATATCAACGAGAACTTTGGCTATGGCGCCGCGCGGCGTGAGCACCAGACCATCTTGACCAACGCCTTCAGCTTCCCTTACAAGTACGATACGGTGACGCCAGGGTTTGCGTTCGGTGTGGATCTTGGTAGTTTCGACGCGTTTATGATTCCGTCGCTGGACATCGCCATGGGCGATCACTGGCGGCTGCGCTTCGAGGCGGACATCTTCC
>CAZZHF010000374.1:0-2371 GCA_964653545.1 uncultured Gammaproteobacteria bacterium
GACAGCCTCCACGGCGATATTTATGCCGCCGCCGGGCAGGCCACGCAGGGCGAGGCGTTCCACCGCCCAACTGAACCCGGCGCAGGCCCTGGCATAGTCAGGCTGGTTCGGTAGGGCCTGCGTCGCGGAAGCCGGCGGCTTGTGAATAACCAGATCAGTCGTGGACGCGGACATGACGGCCTCCTGGCGCAGCGGCGGCTGCCGGTGCGGCCCGCCATGGGGCTTGGAGTCTATGAACAGATCGCTGGACGAACACTGATCCCAGTCACGGCGCGTGCCCTGGCTGGCGCTGTGTCTGGCCGGCCAGGGCCCTGACAGTTGACGCTTTATCGGCGGCCGGTTGTCATCAGGGATGTGGAAAACGCCCGGTTTACAGGCGTTTGATCAAGCGCTAAGCAGACTGGCCAGAGCTCCCGCGATACCGGCCAGACTCTCGCCAGCGACCAGTCCAGCGGCAATCGCGAGCACAAAGCGTGCAGCCCAGTTCGGTGCCAGTAGGCGCAAACAAGCCGCTGCCATGGCACCCATAAACAGGGAAATCGCGATCCATGCCGGGATCACGAAAGCCAGCCCCAGGGCTGCTCCGCTGGGCAGCCAGCGGGCCAGCCGCCTGGGCAGAAGCGCCTCACCCGTGGCCAGGGCGATGCCGGCGAAGGCTGCCAGCGCCATGGCCGGCACCGAGCCGGCTGGCAGGGCATGCAGTCCCTGCGCCAGCACTTCGGCCACTGCTTTCCAGGTTGCGACCGCTGGAGCGGGCCATTCCGGAGTCAGCAACTGCGCCACGGGGTCGGGAATCAATATCAGATACACCGCGCTGCCCACCAGCGAGCCGGCCAGCACGCCGAAGCATTGCGCAATGATCTGGTAGGCGGGCGTTGCACCCAGCAGCGCGCCGGTACGCAGGTCGTTTAGCAGATCCGCGCACTGTCCGGCCGCGCCGCCGGTGACATTGGCACCCATAAGATTGGTGGTGACATTGCCGGGCGCCAGGGCGCCCAAGCCCAGCTGTGCCACTTTGCCGATGGCGCCGATCGGCGGAATGCCGGTCTCGCCGACCACCCGCGAGGCCACAACAGCCAGTGCCAGACTGAGCACAACCGCGGCGAGGGCTGCACCCCAGCCAATATCGAACAAGGCATGTTGCAACCAGACCACCAGGGACACCGCGGCCACGGCGCCAAGCGCAAATGCGCGCATCGGAATTGGCAGCCCAGGGGTGGCGAGATGCGCGGCCGCCCGCGGACCCCTACGGCGCAATCGGATTACGGTCAGGGCGAAGCTGGTCAGGGAGGCCGCCGTCATCAGCGTGACGCCAGGCCAGATCAGCCACTCCACCAGAGGACCGAACCAGGCCGAGTCCGCTGGGCCGGCCTGTGCCCAGCCCTGCGCCAGGGCCCAGGGACCGAGGCCGACCCAGGCGATGCAGGCTCCCAGCAACAACGAGATACCGGCCCGCGTACCAATAATGGCGCCAAAGCCAATCATCAAAAGTGATGGATCCAGCGACAGGCCCAGATTACCGGCGCTGATCCCGCCCGTGCCCAGGGCGCCGCGAGCCGGAAAGGCCAGCGGCGGCGACCAGCGCGACCAGCTCAGCCAGAAATCGCCAATCAGCTTGAGTCCGCCAGCCAGTCCCGCGGCGCCAAATAGCATGCGTACCCGCGCCAGTGCCTCGGCGCTGCGGCCGTAGATCTCGCGCACCGTTTCCGCGGTGGCGACCCCGGCCGGAAACATCAGGCCCTGGCGCTCTATCATCGGCCGCCGCATGACGATGGCCACGACGACACCCAGCATGCTCACCGCCAGGACCCATAGCCATAGCGTGTTCCAGCCAGGCTGCCGGCCGGTCAGCAGCGCCAGGGCCGGGATCGGCGCCACCAGACCGCTGGAGATGATTGATGCCGACGCCGACGCCGCAGTCTGGTTGATGTTGTTTTCCAACAGCCCCCAGCGCGGCGCACCGAACAGATCCTCGGCCATGCGCCAGAACGCATAGCTGAGCAGGGCCGCGGCAATCGACATGTTGAACGACCAGCCGATCTTGAGGCCACTGTATACATTGCACGGCGTCAGCAGCGCGCCGATAACCATGCCGGTGAGAATGCTGCGCCGGGTCAGCTCCCTTGGATAGTCAGGGCTCAAGCGGGTCTCCGGGGTCTTGGATACCGGGCACGGTAGGCGTCGGTAATAAGGCGACTCTCGCCAGTTAGGGAAGCGCCGAGAAGTCCCGGATGGATTGGGTCAGCGTTTCCTCAAGCCAATTGCCACTACTTCGGCAGCCCCATCCAGTTGACGATGTTATTCCTCTGAATCGCCGACGAGCCGCCGAAGATCGGCAGCGCCAGCGAGTCGCGCACGTAGCGTTCCATGG
>CAZZHF010000375.1:0-2367 GCA_964653545.1 uncultured Gammaproteobacteria bacterium
CAGAAGAAGCACGCCCAGTTCCCGGACAGCTACAAGGGTTACCTGCAGCTGGGCGAGCTGACCAAGGACCTCAACTACGACTTCGTGTGCCGGGAACTGGCCATCTTCGGCAGTCCGGAAGAAGCCATCGAGCGTATCACCCGCCTGCGCGATGAAGTCGGCCTGCAGGACATCATCCTGTGGACCAACGTCGGCGCCATGCCGCACGACAAGGTCAGTAACTCCATGCGCCTGTTCGCCGAGAAAGTGATGCCCCACTTCAGTTAGACAGTTGCGCCTGGGCGTACCCCATGACGCTGGACTTTGCCGATGTGGCGGCACGGTTATTCACGGTGGTGGGGAACCGGCCGTCAGCGGAGACCAGGGCAACCGCCGGGGGACCGATCCCGCGTGACTAACAGCCCGGTGGTATCGTCACGACCCGTTCTCATAGCCATGTCTTAGAGGAGATACCGAAATGAACAAACCCACTGAAACCCCACCCCCACCCTCCGCCGTCCAGTCCATGCTGGACGACATGCTGCGCATCGCCGGCGACGACGCGCACCGCCCCGGCGTGATGGAACAACTCGCCGAAGTGATGAAAAAGGCGGTCGCGAATCCGGAAGTGCTCAACGCCCTGCGCGACGCCACGCTCGAACGCATGGACGTCTACGGCAGTATGTCTGAACCGGGCCTGGGCATCGGCGGCGTGCGCTCGGCGCAGATCGGCTACCGCGAGCCACACGACCACGGTGCCTGCTGGGCCATCAACGTGCAGGTAGCCGGTAAGCTGCGCCTGGTGCACTGGACCCAGGACGGCGTTGACCCGGCCACCGGCAAGGTCCGCCTGCGCAAGATCGACGAAATCGTCATGGGCCCCGGCGACGTGGACTGCTCGCCGCCCGGCGTGGCCCACGAGTTGTATCCGGAAACCGACGACTCCATCGAGCTCGCCGTGCGTTGTCATTCGCTGGCCAGCATTATCCAGAACCGCTACGACCGCTCCAGCGGCGAGCACAAGCACTGGAGCTGGGCACAGAAAAAAGCCGTCGAGACCGGTCAGTTCGAAGTCGTCGGCGAAGCCGGCCTGACTGCCCGCCCGCCCGGCGAGGCGATGACTGCGCGGGTGAAGTAAGCGCCCTGCCCGGCCGGGCCCTACGCCGGCCGGGCAAACGCTGGTCATTTCCCGCGGAGCCACAAATGCAGCGCTTTCCCCTGTACATCGGTGGCGAGTTTAGGGACAGCGCCTCCGGCGCGTGGTTCGACACCGAAAACCCCTACACGCTGGAACCATGGGCGCAGATCGCCCGCGGCGGCCCGGCCGATGTCGATGCCGCCGTGGCCGCCGCCAGACATACGTTCGAAAATGGCTGGGGACGCAGCAAACCCGCGTATCGAGCTGCGCTGTTGCGCACGCTCGCTGACCGCCTGGAACAATCCGCAGATGCACTGGCCGAAATCGAAACCCGCGACAACGGCAAGCTGATTGCCGAAACCGCCGGCCAAGCACACTATCTGCCGTCCTGGTACCGCTACTACGCTGGCCTGGCGGAGACCCTGGAAGGCCGCGTCATCCCCATCGACAAACCCGAAGTCACCGTCTACACCCGTCCGGAGCCGCTGGGCGTAATCGCGGCGATCACGCCGTGGAACTCCCCACTCATGCTGGCGACGTGGAAGCTCGCCCCGGCCCTGGCCGCCGGCAACACTGTGGTACTCAAGCCCTCCGAGTTCACCTCCGCCTCGTCCATTGCGCTGGCGCGCGTGTTCAACGAAGTCGGCTTCCCGCGCGGCGTGCTGAACGTGGTGACCGGTTTCGGCCCCGAAGTTGGCGTGCCGCTGGTGGCGCACCGCGATGTCGCCAAGGTCGCCTTCACCGGTGGCGAAGCCGGTGGACGGGCCGTGTACAAGGCAGCCGCTGAGCGGCTGATTCCCGCCACGCTGGAACTGGGCGGTAAATCGCCCAATATCGTGTTCGGCGACGCCGACCTCGACCAGGCGGTCAAGGGCGTCATCGCCGGCATCTTCGCCGCCACCGGGCAGACTTGTCTGGCCGGCTCGCGGGTGCTGGTTGAGGACAGTGTCCACGACGACTTCCTGGACCGCCTGGTAGCCTTTGCCAAACGTGCCCGCCTGGGCGACCCGGCCAAGTCGGGCACTCAGGTCGGCCCGGTCACCACCCGCCCGCAGTACGAAAAAATCCTGTCCTACATTGAAATTGCCAAGGCCGAAGGCGCCCGCTGCGTGCTGGGCGGTGGACCGGCCCCGCACCCCGCGGGCGGCAAGGGGCTGTTCGTGCAGCCCACCATTTTTGCGGACGTAACCAACAGCATGCGCATCGCCCGCGAGGAAGTCTTCGGCCCGGTAATGTCCGTGCTGCGTTTC
>CAZZHF010000376.1:0-2333 GCA_964653545.1 uncultured Gammaproteobacteria bacterium
CGAATCCGGCTCTTGAGCAGATCGGAGTTGGCGAATACCACCTGCTCGCCAGACAGGCTGCGCACGCGGGTCGTCTTCAGACCGATATGCTGAACCGTGCCCGGTATGTCGTCGACGATGATGAAATCGCCGATTACGAATGGCTTATCCAGGGCAATCGATAGCGACGCGAACAGATCGCCCAGGATATTTTGCAGCGCCAGCGCAACGGCAATGCCACCGATGCCCAGACTCGCCACCAGGGTAGTGATGTCGAAGCCAAGATTATCCAGAATCATCAGCAGCGCGACCGACCACAGGGCAACGCGCCCCATGAAGCCAAGCAAAGTCACCGTGGCCGCCGCGGCTACATCGTCAGCACGCTTGCGGTCCAGGTAGCCGCTGAACCACACGTCAAAGGCGCGCTGCGCCCACCAGGCCACCTGCAGCAGCAGTGCCACCGCCACCAGCCGTTCGAGGACGGTATCAATCTTGGCTGGCAGCTCCAGCAACCGGGCACCGATGAACAAAGCCAGTAACAGCAGCACGCCGCGCCGGGTGCCCTCGGCAATCGCCCCGACGTAGCGACTGACGCGTGCGTCGTCCCGCTCCGCCAAGCGGCTCAGGCGCCGCGTCAGCACCCGCTGCGCCAGCGGCAACAGCAGGCCGGCCACCAGAGCCAGTGCCAATGCCGCCAGCCAGGTCGCGGCGGAATTTCCGAGCAGCACGGTTTCCAGCCACTGCGCCTGGATGAAATCGGACCAGATCATTTATGTTGCTCCCTGAGTTCAACCCAACGCAGGAGAAAGGCGCGCAGCCCCTCCGGGGGACGCAGCCAGACATCCGCTGCCGTGGTACGCCATTTCGGTCTCACCAGCACGCGCAGTCCGCGGCCTGCAAGGGCGATGAAGGCATCCTCGTCGGTGTGGTCATCGCCCAGATACGCCATGCAGCCGCCCCCTTGCGAATCGAGCTCAGCCAACACCCGGGACACAACCTGCCCCTTGTCGCAGCCGCGGGCGCGCAGCTCGATGCCGCCATCGAACTCATGCCACAAAAGCTCGCTGGCCAGCGCCAGGCCGGTGAAACGCGCCTCGAAATCCTGCAGCAACGCCTGCTGGTGCGCCGGTGCCAGGCCCCGCCAGTGAAACGCCAAGGATCCGGGCTTGCGCTCGACCCGTCCACCCAATAAACGCGCCTGGCTTTCCCAGGCATCGACTTCGGCCAGCGCCTGCACTGCCCCCTCGCTCAGCGGTGTGCTGTTTTGATGCCCATCGGGCATACGCCGCTCGCGACCATGTCCACCCCACATCTCGGGTTCGAAATCGAGCTTCAGCAGGGGGCGCAGATCCCGGAGCGAGCGCCCGGATACGATAATCAGCCGATCGTCGGGCAGGCGCCCGATGCGGTTCAACAGCGCTTCAACCCCGGGGTAGGGACGAGCTTTGGCGGGGTCGATATGAAACGGCGCCAGCGTACCGTCATAGTCGAGCAGCAGGGCCGCCCGCGGACTGCTGGCGAGCTCGGTCCATAGGCGTTGCACAGGGCCTGACTCAGGCAAGCGCAATACGGTTTTCTCCTGGCCGTAACAGGCCGGTTATAAGGCTGGTTCGGGACGTATCTGCCGAGTCGACGGGCGGTTCTGGGACACTCGAGGGTAACCCACGCACCCGTCCCTCCCACTTGCAGCGGTTCACTGACCCGGCGGACCTGGCTGCTGATTGGACGCCGCTTCGCTGGCCCATGCGCGGTCCCCGATCAAAAAACCGCGCGAACCCCGGCATCGCCTGCAGCAATTGCGTTGCAGGGCCGGGTCAGTCCTTCAGACCAAAGGACTGCGCCAGAAGTTCGTAGGAGCGTTCACGGTCGGCATAGCTATATGTGACGGTGACGATGCTGACCTCGTCGGTGTCGTACTCGGCGGCCAGCGCCTCGATCTGCTGTCGGCATTCGTCCGGGGTACCGATCACCGAGTGCTCGAGCACCTGTTGATACTGCGCCCGTTCCGCCGGCCCCATCGCCGCCTGCAGGCGCTCGGCTTCGTCAGGAGTCGGCAGGTCGATGATCCGCCCTCGCGCCAACGCCTGATGGATCCACATACTGCGCGTGCCGGCGATGCGCAGGGCTTCGTCCCGTGTCGGCGCGCAAACCGCTGCGATGGCGATCATGTGGCGGGATCGCTGAAGACTTTTCGAAGGCTGGAAGGCCTGCCGATAAGCCTCAATGATGGCCGGCGAGCGGGCGTGGGTACCAATGAACAGCGCCAGCACAAAACCGCTGCCGAGCTGGCCAGCCACCTCGGCGCTGCCGCCGCTGGAGCCGAGCATCCAGAACTGCGGCACGCCGCCGTCCTC
>CAZZHF010000377.1:0-2330 GCA_964653545.1 uncultured Gammaproteobacteria bacterium
CGGCCGGTGACGCGCGCGTCATCAGCGAGATGGCCAAGATCCAGTCGCAGAGCACGTCCAACGCCTGCTCCATTTCGCAGGTGGCGGCGCAGGCGGCGCTGGAGGGCGACCAGGGCTTCATCCAGCAGATGAACACCGCCTTCAAGCAGCGCCACGACTACGTGGTGGCGGCGCTGAACGACATCAAGGGCATCCGTTGCGCGCCGGCCGACGGGGCGTTTTACTGTTTCTTCAGCGTGGCCGATGCCATCGCCGCCACGCCGGGCGTGAGCGACGACGTCCAGTTCGCCGCCTGGCTGATGGAAAAGGCCGAGGTCGCCCTGGTGCCGGGCAGCGCGTTTGGCGCGCCCGGTTACCTGCGGCTGTCGTTCGCCACCAGCATGGACAACCTCAAGGAAGCGATGCGCCGGCTGAAGGTGGCGCTGGGCTGAGCGCCCGTCCGTACCTTGACCGGCCGGCGGGCCGGCACCTAGACTACGCGGCCTCCTTTTCCCCGGTAGCTCAGCTGGTAGAGCAAGTGACTGTTAATCACTGGGTCGGCGGTTCGAGCCCGTCCCGGGGAGCCAATTCTGAAGTCTGCCCTCGCGGCACGTTCCTGTAGCGCATGATCAACACCCTGCCCAAGGCCTTGATCGCCACCGTCGCCGCCATTGTTGCGGTGGGCATGGTGTTCGCGCTGATCGTCTGAAACGGGGCCGCGGCGACAGCGCCGCCGGTCGTTTTCCCATCCTTCAATAGTCAATACCCGCGGCTGGGCATGATCGCAGCCCGTCTTTGGTGCGCCTGGCATTCAGTCGTCCCCGTTCCAGTGCGTGGTCGCTGTCAGTACAGCCGCCTCACGGCGCGTCAGCCACGTAAACACGCCGTTTCCGATTCTTGGCACGCTACCTGCTGTAGTTAAATCGGCGGGGGCCGGGCACCTTCCCCTCCTCCCTCCCGATGGTGATTGGCACCCCACCATTCCGGCCCCCGCCGCTTTTTTCGGTCCTGCCTGCTTCCTCATCCCCACCGCTCGTCGCGTCCGCCCTGGAGGGGCGGCGCACGCGCCGGTTATCGGGACATCCTGGAACCTGCCTTGCCCTGATCGGCTGCAAGCATTACAACTCCGGGACCAATACCGGAGGGGAAGCGTGAAAACCACCGTCGCCCGTTTCAGCATCGCCCACCACCAGCTCATCGACGAACGCGGCCAGGCACTCGGTCGGTTGCCGCGTATCAGCGCTGCCGCGCTGCGCCGCCTGTACGGCTGGATGGTGCTGACACGCCGCTTCGACGAACGCGCGGTGCGTCTGCAGCGCACCGGCCAGCTCGGCACTTACGCCTCCAGCCTGGGTCACGAGGCGCTGCACGTCGGACTGGCGGACGCCATGCGCGCCGACGACGTGCTGCTGCCAACCTACCGCGAGGCCGGTGCCCTGATGGTGCGTGGCGTGGCCATGCAAGAACTGCTGCGCTACTGGGGTGGCGACGAGCGTGGCAGCGACTTTGCCGGCCCGCGGCGGGACTTTCCGTATTCCGTGCCCATCGCGACCCAGTGCACGCATGCCGCCGGTGTCGCCAGCGCCATGCGCCTGCGCGGCGAAAAGCGCGTGGCGGTGTGTTGCCTGGGTGATGGCGCCAGCTCGAAAGGCGATTTCTACGAGGCCCTGAACCTGGCCGGCGTGTGGCGATTGCCGCTGGTGTTCGTGATCGTCAACAACCAGTGGGCAATCTCGGTGCCACTGTCCAAACAGACGGCCTGCGCCACGCTGGCGCAAAAGGCCGTCGCCGGCGGTGTGCCCGGCGAGCAGGTGGATGGCAACGACGCGCTGGCGGTGCGTCAGGTGATGGGGCGGGCGCTGGCCCGGGCGCGGCGCGGCGATGGGCCGACGCTGATCGAGGGCCTGACCTACCGCCTGGGTGATCACACCACCTCTGATGATGCCCGCCGCTACCGCCCGGAGGCCGAGGTCAGCGCCGCCTGGAAGCGCGATCCGCTGCCCCGGCAGCGGCAGTTCATGGCCGGGCGGGGGCTGTGGAACGCGGCCGACGAGGAGCAGCTGATCAGCGACTGCGATGCCCAGGTCGAGCGCGCGGTGGCGGCCTACCTGGCCACCCCAGCGCCGGATCCGACCGATATGTTCGATTATCTCCACGCGCAGTTGCCGACCAGTCTTGCCGGGCAGCGCGCCGAAATGGCCGGGGCCGCCCATGGCTGAGCAATGCACCCTGGTCGAGGCCGTCAACCTGGCGCTCGCCCGCGCCCTGGCGGATGACCCTACGGTCGTGGTCCTGGGCGAGGACGTGGGCGTCAACGGCGGCGTGTTTCGCGCCACCGTCGGTCTACAGCA
>CAZZHF010000378.1:0-2326 GCA_964653545.1 uncultured Gammaproteobacteria bacterium
TTCAGGCGCAGCGCCGCGGCGCGGCCGAACACGATGATGTCGAGCAGGCTGTTGGCGCCCAGACGGTTGGCACCGTGCACCGATACGCAGGCCGCCTCGCCGATGGCAAACAGGCCCGGCACGACGAAATCATTGCCCTGCGCATCCTGGTTGATGACCTCGCCGTGATAATTGGTGGGAATACCACCCATGTTGTAGTGCACGGTCGGCAGTACCGGGATCGGTTCGCGCGTCACGTCCACACCCGCAAAGATGCGCGCCGTCTCGGAAATACCGGGCAGACGCTCGTGCAGGGTCTCGGCACCCAGATGCTCCAGATGTAGGTAGGCGTGGTCCTTGTTGGGTCCGCAGCCGCGGCCCTCGAGGATTTCCACCGTGATGGCACGCGACACCACATCGCGCGAGGCCAGATCCTTGGCGCTGGGCGCGTAGCGCTCCATGAAGCGCTCGCCGCTGGCATTGGTCAGGTAACCGCCCTCGCCGCGCGCGCCTTCGGTAATCAGGCAGCCGGCCGGATAAATGCCGGTCGGGTGGAATTGCACCATTTCCATGTCCTGGAGCGGCACCCCGACGCGCGCCGCCAGACCCATGCCATCGCCGGTGCAAATATGCGCCCCGGTACAGGACTGGTAAGCCCGCCCGTAACCCCCGGTCGCCAGCACCACGGCGCGGGCAAAGAAACGGTGCAAAGTGCCCTCGGCCATGTCGTACGCGACCACGCCAATCACCCGGCCCGCCGCATCGGTCATCAGGTCGATCGCGAAATACTCAACGAAAAACTGCGCCTTGTGCTTCAGCGACTGCTG
Organism: uncultured Gammaproteobacteria bacterium; assembly: GCA_964653545.1. Taxonomy (GTDB): domain Bacteria; phylum Pseudomonadota; class Gammaproteobacteria; order Immundisolibacterales; family Immundisolibacteraceae; genus Immundisolibacter. Next base: position 807 of record CAZZHF010000378.1, read on the forward strand.
GTACAGCGTATGCAGCATGGCGTGGCCGGTGCGATCGGCCGCGGCGCAGGTGCGCTGCGCCGGCGTCTTGTGGTCGGCCTGGTACTGGCCGCCGAAGGGTCGCTGGTAAATCTTGCCGTCGTCGGTGCGCGAGAACGGCATGCCGGCGTTTTCCAGCTCGATCACCGCCGGGATGGCGTGCTGGCACATGTACTGGATGGCGTCCTGGTCACCCAGCCAGTCCGAACCCTTCACCGTGTCGTAAAAATGATCGCGCCAGTCGTCGTCGACCATATTGCCCAGCGCGGCGTTGATGCCGCCCTGCGCCGCGACGGTGTGCGAGCGGGTCGGAAACACCTTGGTGACGCAGGCCACCGACATCTTCTCGGCCGCCATGCCGAATGTGGCGCGCAGGCCGGCACCACCGGCGCCAATCACGACCACATCGAAGTGGTGGTCGATGAGGGTGTAATCCATGCTCATACCGGGGTTTGGCTCCGTCACTGTCCGAACATCACACGCAGCACCGACACCGCCGCCAAGGCACCGAGTCCGACCACCAGTACCAGCAGACCGACCAGCGCCAGCAGGCTGTGTGCAGCGGTGTGCAGGTAATCCTCGATCACGACCCGGCTGCACAGATAGGCGTTGACCATCGCCAACAGAAAAAACACCAGCACCAGGCTGCCAGTGGTCGGTGCGGCCAGCCACGCGCGCGCTTCCTGCAGCGAAACCCCGCCCGCGCTCAGGCACAGCAGCTGCACCAGCAGCGCGGCGCCGAGCACCACCAGTGCCGCCGCCGTCATGCGCTCCCAGAAAAACGCGCTGGTACCGCTACCGGCCGCACCATGGCCACGTGCCAGGGCACGGGGCGAACGAAACTGCGCCATCAGCCGGCCCTCAGGGCGATATACAGCCACACCAGCACCGCGGCCACTGCCGAGCCGATCAACGCCAGCCGGGCACTGCGCCGTGCCGTGGCCAACTCAAATCCATAACCCATGTCCCAGGCGAAATGGCGGACCCAGTGAGCAGCATAGAAAAACGCACAAAACGTCCAGCCAAACAGCATCACCTTGCCCACAAAGCTGCCCCAGAACGCTGAGTAGTGATCGAACCAGGCGCCGCCCTCGGCGACCGCCAGCAGCCACAATGCAAACAGCCCGAGACCGCCCAGCAAGGCAGCACCCACAGCACGATGCAGAATGGAGGTGTAGCTACCGATCAGTGGTCGGTACACGGTCAGATGAGGCGACAACGGCCGCGGTTTGCCCATGGGGCAAGCTCCCTCACAAATGGTTAGCTGTGTTTGGCGCTGTAAGTCGTTGGCGCCGCGAGACCACACGGGCTGCAAACGACGCATAGGTAGCCGAAAACTCTAACACAGCCACCCACCGGCCCTGCCGCTTGTTGGTGCTGGACAGGGTTTGCATTAGAATCCCGCGCCTCTCATTTTCCGGCCGGTGTGAAGGCACTTCGCGCCGCTAGCGACCCTGGAGTCCCGCAATGGGGATAACCGAATCTCCACAAACCAGTTTCAC
>CAZZHF010000379.1:0-2294 GCA_964653545.1 uncultured Gammaproteobacteria bacterium
TTTCTGATGTCGAGTGCTCTGTTCTGGCTGGAGAAATACCACATCGACGGTCTGCGTGTGGATGCCGTTGCCTCCATGCTGTATCTGGATTACGGACGCAAGCAGGGCGAATGGATTCCAAACCGTCACGGCGGTCGCGAGAATCTCGGCGCCATGGAGTTCCTGCGTAACTTCAACGAGGCGGTATACCGCGACCATCCGGACACCCAGACCATCGCCGAGGAATCAACGGCCTGGCCGATGGTGTCCCGGCCCACCTATGCCGGCGGTCTCGGTTTCGGCATGAAGTGGAACATGGGCTGGATGCACGACACGCTCAAGTACTTCCAGCGAGATCCCATTCACCGACGCCATCACCAGGCCCAGATTTCATTCAGCATCTGGTATGCCTTTACCGAGAATTTCCTTCTTCCGCTGTCGCACGATGAAGTCGTGCACGGCAAGGGCTCGCTGATTGGCAAGATGCCGGGCGACGAATGGCAGCAGTTCGCCAATCTGCGCTCGCTGTACGGGTATATGTGGGCCCATCCGGGCAAGAAGCTGTTGTTCATGGGCGGTGAGTTCGGACAAAGGCGCGAATGGGCGCACGAAGAAAGCCTGGAATGGCACGTTCTTCAGTACCCGCTGCACGACGGCCTGCAGCGCTGGGTCGGCGACCTGAATCGCTGTTACCGCGCGCATCCGGCGCTCTACGAGCAGGACTTCACCGGCGATGGCTTCGAGTGGGTGGATTCCCAGGACTGGGAAGCGTCGGTGCTCAGTTTCCTGCGCCATGGCAAGCGCCCCGAGGACACCGTGCTGATCGTATGCAATTTCACGCCCCAGCCGCGCCATAACTACCGTGTCGGCGTGCCAGGCGGCGGCTACTGGCAGGAGTTGCTCAACAGCGATGCGGTCATTTACGGCGGCAGTGGCGCGGGCAATCTGGGCGGGGTAGAAGCGGCGCCGGTCGCCACGCAGGGATATTTCCATTCCCTGTTCCTGACGCTGCCACCGCTGAGCGTGCTCTATCTGAAACCTGCCGCAGCCGTATGAAGGAGGCCATCACCATGCCGGACATCGGAGCGGCCGACGGAAGACAACGGGTCATCATCGAGGGCGTCACGCCCGAGGTGGATGGCGGGCGCTTCCCGGTCAAGCGCAGCGTCGGCGAGCAGGTTGTGGTCGAAGCGGATATTTTCTGTGACGGTCATGAAGTTTTGCGTTGCCTGCTGCGACACCGCTGCCGCGGCGCCGCAGACTGGCAGGAAACGCCGATGCAGCCGCTCGGCAATGATCGCTGGCGGGCCGCCTTCGGCGTCGACGAACTCGGGACATACGAGTACACGCTGCTGGCATGGGTCGACCACTTTCTGACCTGGCGCCACGACCTGGCACGCCGGGAGGATGAGCAGGACATCGCGCTGGCCTTGCTCAGTGGCGCGACACTGCTCGAGGCCGCCGCCGTGCGCGCCTCCACCGCCGACCGCAAGCGTCTGGACACTTACGCAAAACGACTACGCGCCACCGGATCCGCGACCGAAGGCCGCGCCCTGGGCGCCGATGCCGACCTGGCCCGCCTGATGGATGTTTACAGCGAACGGCGCCATGCCAGCGAGTACGAGCGCTGCCTGTGCGTCACGGTGGATCCGCAACGGGCGCGCTTCTCGGCCTGGTATGAGCTGTTCCCGCGGTCCACGGCGGCGACGGACGCCATTCATGGCACGTTTGCCGATTGCGAGAAGCACCTGCCGGCGATCGCCGCCATGGGCTTTGACGTGCTCTACCTGCCGCCGATTCACCCGATTGGCAGCGCCTTTCGCAAGGGCCCCAACAACGCGCTGATTGCCGGCGACAACGACCCCGGCAGTCCCTGGGCCATCGGCGCGGCCGACGGTGGCCACAAGGCGATTCACGCACAACTGGGCACGCTGAAGGATTTCCGCCAGCTGGTAAAGAAGGCGCGCGGGCACGGCCTTGAACTGGCCATGGATATCGCCTTCCAGTGCTCGCCCGATCACCCGTACGTGAAGGAACACCCGGACTGGTTTCGCTGGCGTCCGGACGGGACCGTGCAGTACGCGGAGAACCCGCCCAAGAAATACCAGGACATCTATCCGCTCGACTTTGAAACCGAGTCCTGGCGCGAGCTGTGGCTGGAGCTGAAAAGCGTCATCGATTTCTGGCTCAAGCAGGGCGTGCGCATCTTCCGGGTCGACAACCCGCACACCAAGCCGTTTCCGATGTGGGAGTGGCTCATTGGCGAGGTCAAACGCACCCACCCGGAGACGATTTTCCTGGCCGAGGCCTTCACC
>CAZZHF010000380.1:0-2287 GCA_964653545.1 uncultured Gammaproteobacteria bacterium
AATTTGTCACGCCGGTGAACCAGGTACACCTTGCTGGCAATGTTGGACAGGTACAGGGCTTCTTCGACGGCCGTGTTGCCCCCGCCGATGACGCAGCACACCTGTTCGCGGTAGAAAAATCCGTCGCAGGTGGCACATCCGGAAACGCCTTTGCCCATGAAGGCCGTCTCGGACGGCAGGCCCAGGTACTTGGCAGATGCGCCTGTGGCAATGATCAGGGAGTCGCAGGTGTATTCGCCGCTGTCGCCCTTGAGTGTGAAAGGCCGCTTGCTGAAGTCCACCGCATTGATGTGGTCGAAGACGATTTCAGTCTTGAACCTTTCAGCATGCTCCAGGAATCGCTGCATGAGTTCGGGGCCCTGCACACCGTGCACGTCGGCAGGCCAGTTGTCCACTTCGGTGGTGGTCATGAGCTGACCGCCCTGGGCGATGCCGGTGACCAGCACCGGATTCAGGTTGGCGCGCGCCGCATAAACAGCAGCGGTGTAGCCGGCAGGGCCGGAGCCGAGGATCAGGACTTTGGCGTGTTTGGTAGTGGACATGGTAAATACTTGTGTGGGAAACGCCACAGCTCGGTGTACAGTTTGGGGGCGTTGACGCAAGTATCAAGCTTGCGTGGCCGTCTTGTGCTTGGCAATTTCAATCTGTGCCATTGTAAGAACCCACATAGTCTGGGCCAGCCGAAGGGAAATTGAGAATGTCGATGCTGTCGAATCTGGAGCTTATACGACGGGTTCCGCTTTTTGCCCTGCTCACGGCAGGTCAGGCGGAATCGGTCGCGGAAGCGGTTGTCAAACGCCGGTTCAAGCGGGGCGAGATCATTGTTGAGCAGGGCGAGAAGTCCAACACGCTGTTCATCATCCTCACCGGCCGGGTCCGCGTTGTGACTTCAGACAAGCGCGGCCGCGAAGTGATTCTGGCCACGTTGCAACCGGGTGACTACATCGGCGAGATGAGCCTGATCGACAACGAACCGCATTCGGCCAATTGCCGCGCCGAAGTACAAACCGACATGCTGGTCCTGGGGCGCGCCGAGTTTGCCCGGTGCCTGCCCGAGAACAGCTCCATGGCCTACGCCATCATGAAGGGCCTGGTCCAGCGGTTGCGTCAGGCTGACCGCAAGATTGAGTCTTTGGCCCTGATGGATGTCTATGGCCGGGTGGCCCGCGCGCTGCTTGAGTTCGCGGTACCTGATCGAGACGGTGAAATGACCATACGGGACAAGATTTCGCGCCAGGACATCGCCAAGATGGTCGGAGCCTCACGCGAAATGGTCAGTCGCGTCATGAAAGACCTGGAAGACCGCGGATTCATCGAAACCCGTGCCGATGGTTCCATGCTGATCAAGGACCGGCTCACCACACTGGGTTGATGGAGCGGCGCTGGCAGCGGGCTGTCCTGTGGGACCGCTGCTGCGGTAAGCTAGGGTGGCTTGCCATGACCTACACGCTCAACACCCTGAATACTCCACGCGGCGATACCGCTTCGCCGCGCGCGGGGGTCGCCCGCTTTGCCCACGAAATTGTCCTGGTGCTGGGCGTGGTGGCTCTGGTGTTCTGGTTTCTGGCCCTTGTCAGCCACTCGGCGCAGGACGCCGCATGGTCCACCACTGGCGCCGGCGGCGCGGTCCGCAATTGGGGCGGACGCCTGGGCGCCTGGCTGTCTGACATCAGCTATTACACACTTGGATTCTCGGTCTGGTGGTGTTTTGCGGCCGGTGTTCGGGCCTGGATGGCGACGCTGGCGAGATGGATGCGGGGCAACGCGGTTGTGCCGGATGCCGGGCCGCCGCGCTTCAGCCGCTCCCGCATGGCTTTCTGGATCGGTCTGGCGGTGTTGTTGTGCGCGAGTACCGCGCTCGAATGGTCGCGGATGTACCGCTTTGAACCGCGGCTGCCCGGTCACGCCGGTGGGGCCCTGGGCTACCTCACAGGTCCGACGGGCGTGCAGTGGCTGGGGTTTACCGGCTCGGGTCTGGTGTTCATTGCACTGGCCGTGCTGGGTGCTGCGCTGGTTTTCAGGTTTTCCTGGAGCCACGTGGCCGAACGAGTGGGCGCCTGGATCGACGGTTTCATTGAGTCCCGCCGCGAAAAGCGTGAGGTGGCGGAAGACCTGGCGGTCGGCCAGCGCGCAGCGCGTGAGCGAGAGGAGATCGTGCTGGAAGAACGCATCGAGATCGAGGAGCACCATCCCACGCCGTTGATGATCGAGCCTGTACTGGTGGATTTGCCCAAGAGCGAACGCGTGGCAAAAGAGCGGCAAAAACCGCTGTTCACCGAGTTGCCCG
>CAZZHF010000381.1:0-2282 GCA_964653545.1 uncultured Gammaproteobacteria bacterium
GGGTTGAGTATCCAGGCCGCGCTGCTCAAGGGCCGCGCCAATTACCTGTGCCATCACCGGCTGGAGCGGGCGGCCGGCGGCGATTTTGGCGGCGATCTTGCGCTTCACCCTGCACTGGCCGCGGTCAGCAGTTTTGCCGGCCGCTCGCCCGACGGCGACCTGGACGCCCTGGAGGAACTCTCGCCCCAGTCCAGCCTGCGACCATTTGTTACCTCCAATGCCGACAACTGCCTGGGTCAGGAGTGCCCCAACATCGGCGACTGCTTTCTGCTCAAAGCGCGCCGCGCGGCGCAACAGGCGGACCTGGTGGTGGTCAATCACCATTTGTTCTTTGCCGATCTGGCGCTGAAGGAATCCGGCTTCGGGGAGGTGCTGCCAGACGCCGACGTGTTCATCTTCGACGAGGCGCATCTGCTGCCGGACGTGGCGACGATGTTCTTTGGCACCAGTCTTGGCAGCTTCCAGCTGACCGATCTGGCGCGCGATCTTGCCGCCGAAGCGGCCCAGCTGGGCGACCTGCCGGACCTGCCACCCCTGGCGCAGGCGCTTTCGCAGGCCGCAGCCGGTCTGCACACGGCGCTGGGTAACCCGGCCCGACGCGAGCCGTGGCCGCAACAGTCCGTTCCCAAGTTCACTGCCGCGCTGCAGGGGGTGCAACGGGCGCTGACCGATCTGACGCCGCCGCTGGAGGCGTTTGCCGGCCGCAGCAGCGGACTCGACAACTGCCAGGAGCGGGTGGCTGTGCTGCGCGAGCACCTGCAGCCTTTCCTGGATGAGGCACAGGTTGATCGGGTGCGCTGGATCGACGTGCGCCAGCGCTCGTGCACCCTGCACGCCAGCCCGGTCGACATTGCGCCACTGTTCAACGAGCGCTTTCCCCGCCACGCCCGGGCCTGCGTGTTCACCTCAGGCACCCTGGCGGTAGCCGGCGAGTTTGCACACTTCGTGCAGCGCCTGGGCCTGGGCGATGCCCGCACGCTGGCCCTGCCGGGCGGGTTCGATTACCAGTCGCGGGCCATGCTGTATCTGCCGACCGGCCTGCCGGAACCGTCCGATCCGGGCTATACGGATGCCCTGGTCGCGTCAGCGCTGCCGGTGCTGCGCGCCAGTCGTGGCCGGGCTTTCATGCTGTTCACCAGCCACAACGCACTGCGCCGGGCGGCCACCCGCCTGCGCGGTTACGACGAATTCACCCTGCTGGTGCAGGGCGAGCGGCCGAACAGCGAGCTACTGACGCAATTTCGCCGCGCACAGGCGCCGGTGTTGCTGGGCACCGGCAGCTTCTGGCAAGGCGTCGACGTACGCGGCGAGGCGCTGTCGTGCGTCATCGTCGACAAACTGCCGTTTGCCTCGCCGGGCGAACCCATCGTCGCCGGGCGTATTGCCTACCTGCGCCGTCAGGGCGCCGATCCGTTCAACGACTACCAGCTACCGCACGCGGTGATTACCCTCAAACAGGGTCTTGGCCGGCTGATCCGCGACGCCGGGGACCGTGGCGTACTGATGGTGGGCGACAAGCGCCTGCGCGCGCGCGGCTACGGGCGGGTATTCCTGCGCAGCCTGCCGGCAATGCCAATCAGCAGCGAACTGGCCGACGTACAGCGTTTCTTCGAGGAGCCCGCTTTCGAGGAATCCGCACCATGAACCTGCTGGCGCTGGAAACCGCCACCGACTGCTGCTCCGTGGCGCTGCTCACCGACGCCGGGGTGCTGGAGGACCACCGCGTGGCGCCGCGCCAGCACGCGGCGCTTATCCTGCCGATGATCGAGGGCCTGCTGGCCCAGGCCGGCCTGTCCCGGCAGGCCCTGGACGTGATCGCCTTCGGCCGCGGGCCGGGCGCCTTCACCGGGCTGCGTATCGCCGCCGGCGTGGCGCAGGGTCTGGCCCTGGGCCTGGACCGGCCAGTGGTGCCGGTGTCCACCTTGGCCGCACTGGCACAGGCCAGCGAGGCCGACCGGACATTCGCCGCGCTCGACGCGCGCCTGGGCGAGGTGTACTTCGGTTACTACAGCCGCGGCGACGACGGGCTGGTGATGGCAGACACCGCCGACGGCCTGGCACCGCCTGATGCCGTGCCGCTGCCGACGGATTCAAGCTGGCGTGGCGTTGGCGTCGGACCCGGGTGGAGCGCGCACGGCGAAGCGCTGCGAACGCGGATGGCGAAACACATCAACGCCGTGGCTGCCGACCTGCAACCACGCGCTGGCGGCATGGCCCGGCTGGCGGCGGCCGGCTACCGGCGCGGCGAGGCGGTATCAGCCGAACTGGCCTTGCCCGTGTAT
>CAZZHF010000382.1:0-2274 GCA_964653545.1 uncultured Gammaproteobacteria bacterium
CGTGGACGACGTGAGCAATGATGGCGATGTAGCGAATCTGAGTGGACATGAAAAGACCGATGGGCGGAGTGCGGGTAGCCGACCATTGTAGCTGTCCTGCCCGGCGCCTCCTACTTCACTCGGTCGGTTCTATGCGCACCTCGGCCGTAATCGAGTTCGCAATGAAGCAATTGCGGTGGGCTGATTCATGCAGTTTGTCGAGTTCTTCGGTGCTCGGCGTCGCGCCGTCGAACGTGATCACCGGATGCAGCACCACCTCGGTTATCGCCATGCGTCCCTGGCCGTTCTTGCCCAGCGTGCCGCTGGCCTGGTCGCGATAGAAACCGACCTTGAAGCCGCGCTTGGCGGCCAGGGCGAGGAAGGTCAGCATGTGGCAACTCGATAGCGCCGCAATCAAGCCTTCTTCCGGATTGGTGTGGTTGGCATCCCCGGCATAGTCCGGCGCGGCCGAAGCGCGCAGCGTCTGGCCACCGGTCAGACGCCACTGATGGGATCGGCCGTAGTCATCCGGATGACCGGCGCGTGGCGCGTGCTGCCAGCTAATTTCCACGTTGAAATCAGACATCGTTGCCCTCCTCGGCAAGACCCAAAAGACGTTGCAAAAAGTCCGAAGGCCGGCGCGCCAGGCGCCGCGCCTTGTAGTCGAAAAAACCCATCCGCGTGCGGGCTCTGAGCACTTCCTGGCCAGCGCGGCTTACCCGGTAGCGGAACTCGCAACGCACCGCGCCAAGTCCGGTCACGGCCATGCCCACGCGCAGCCGGTCGGCCCAGAAGGCTTCTGCCGTGTAGTGGACTTCGAGTTCCAGCATGATCAGACCGGCACCACCAGCGTCGGCCTCATCGTACCCGGCCCGAGCCAACCAGCGCCGCCGCGCCTCATGCAGCAGGCTGACCGCGGCGTCATGACCAAGGTGACCACCGTAGTTGATGTCGCGCGCCTGCACGGGCAGTTCGGTCACCCAATCGCACTGCCGCGGCAGACTCAAACCCGCCCGGCTCATGGGCCGGCCACACAATATCTGCTTGCCGATACCGCCGATAATGGAAATAATCGACCCGCCCACGCAATCAGTGGGTTGTTGACCATAAAACGAAACCTGCTCGGGGAGAATAAAACCATGCTTGATATCGCACGCAACGTGTTTGCGAGCTTTGCTCTGTGCGCGGCACTTGCCGCTCCCGCTTCCGCACAATATCGCACTGAACTGAGCGCCGGTTGGGGCAACGACGACACGCGGCTGATTCGCCTGGGCGTGGCGCGCGACTGGCGGCAGACCTGGTTTACCGATGGCAACTGGCAGCTTTCCGGCCGCTGGCTGGCCGAGATCGGTTACTGGAACAGCGATGAGCGCTCCGGCCACAACGACAACCTGTGGGAAGTCGCCCTCACGCCGGTGCTGCGCCTGGCACCCAAAGCCACCACGGGCCTGCGCCCGTACCTGGAGGCTGGCATCGGCGGACACCTGCTGTCCGAGACCCGAATCGGCGAACGGAAACTGTCAACCGCCTGGCAGTTTGGCAGCCACATCGGCGCTGGCGTGAACTGCGGCCAATTCGCGATCGGCTACCGCTTCCAGCATTTGTCGAATGCCAGCATCAAGCGGCCCAATGACGGCATCGATTTCCACATGCTGACAGCCAGCTTATTCTTTTGAGGTTGAGCCTGATAGCCCTGAATGGACTGGAGGATCGGTAGCGGAAGGATCAACCGCTCACCAGCCCATGCAGAACGTGACCGGGCGCAGTCCGGAATTAGCATTGGCGGTTTCAAATCTGAAGTGCAACACCTCACTCGGAGTAAGGTGCTGCCATGGAAAAACGACGTTCGTATACGCAGCTGCGGCCCGAAGATCGGGTCGTCATCGCCGGCATGATGCAGCTGGGGGCCAGTGTGCGGGCCATGGCGCGCGCACTGAAGCGCTCGCCCTCGACCCTGAGCCGCGAGCTGGCCCGCAACCGCGCGCCCGCCGATGCGGCCTATGCCAGTCAGGCCGCCCACGCGCTGCACACCGCCCGGCGGTTCGCCGCCCGCCCGCCGCGCAAGCTGGACCCGCACGCCGTGTCCTGGGGCGTGGTGCGCACGCTGCTGGACTGGAAATGGTCCCCACAGCAGATTGCCGCTACGCTCAACGGGTCTACCCCAACCAGCCGGCCCAGCACGTGTCCCAGGAGACCATCTACACCGCCATCTACGCCCAGCGGCGCGGAGAGCTGCGCCGCCAGCTGATCGCCTGCCTGCGTCACGGCCGCAGCACGCGTCGGCCGCGCACCGGC
>CAZZHF010000383.1:0-2257 GCA_964653545.1 uncultured Gammaproteobacteria bacterium
ATAACCTCCACGGGCCTGTGCAGCACTCTTTCGATGCGCTGACAGATCTCCTCACCGAGGTACTCCTCGATCGGCGGCACCTCGTCGCTGAAGCTGCCGAAGACGAGGCCGCAGTAACGCGCGAGCATCAGCTTGCGCGGACCGTGCTCTTCCTTGCAGAACGTCTTCGGCATCCCGCCCTTGCCCTTCACGCCCCGCTCGAACGCGACGCCCACCAGGTCGCCTTGGCGGTTGTACGTCCAGGCATGGTAGACGCACTGGAAATCCTGCACTTTGCCGGACCGCTCAAGCGCCAGCAGGGCACCACGATGCGCACAACGGTTCTCGAACGCATAGACCTCGTCGTCGTCGTCCTTGACGACGACGACCGGTGTTTCGCCAACGAACGTCGTGCGAAAGCTGCCGGCCTCGGGCAGTTCCGCCTCCAGGCACAGGTAGTTCCAAGTCGAGCCCTGAAAGATGCGCTCCTGCTCCTGCTGCACCAGCGCCTGCCCGCCATAAACGGCGTACGGCACGCGCGTGAGCCCCGAATCCTCCCAGTGGATCGTCTGTTCCTGCATCACTCCACCGTCACGTTGGCTGTCTTGATCACCTTCGCCCACTTCGCGGATTCGGATTCAATGAACCGCCCGGTCTGCTGGGGCGCCCAGCCCCGCGGTACCGCCCCCTGCGCAAGGAATCGCTGCCTCACTTCCGGCTTGTCGAGGGCCGCCGCCACATTCCTGTGCATGTAGTCTACGTGTGCAGCTGCAGTTCCCGGCGGGGCGACCATGCTGAAGAAGGTGACAGCCTGCATCGCGGTTAGCTTCTGCTCGCTGAATGTAGGCACCTGCGGCAGCGCCTGCGAGCGCTGCTCGTCGGCCACCGCCAGCACCTTAATCTTGCCATCCTCGTGAAACTGCGCAGAGGAGCTGATGTTATCGAAGAAGACGTCCACGTTGCCGCCCACGAGATCGACCAGGGCCGGCGCAGTGCCCTTGTAGGGCACGTGGATCATGTCCGTTCCGGTCAACTGCATGAACAGACCTGCCGTCAAGTGGGAGGTCGAGCCGTTACCCTGGGATGCGTAGCTCACCCTACCCGGGTTGGCCCTCACATAGGCGACGAACTCCTGGAGGTTACTCGCCGGGAAGCTCTTGCGCACCGCGAGCACGTTCGGCACCGTTGCAAGCACCGTCACCGGAACCCACTTCGCGGGGTCGAACTGCAGCCGCTTGAACAGGTGGTGGTTGATCGCGATGGGGCCCGGCGGCGATACGAGGTACGTCGTTCCGTCCGCATCGGCGCGTGCCACATCTGCAGCACCAATATTGCCGCCTGCGCCGGCCTTGTTCTCCACCACGATGCCGTTCGGAAAAGCCGACCGCATACTCTCCGCCACAATGCGCGGCAGCACGTCGGCGGTGCCTCCAGCCGGAAAGGGAACTATCAGTCGCACAGGCTTGACGGGCTGGGCCAGCGGCAGCTTCGGCGCGAACGCACTTGCGGCGACGAATGCCAGCACTAACCGGCGTGGGTAACGAACATTCATGGGTCTTGTCTCCTAAATACCCGCTGTTTGCGGGCTACGCGCAGTGTGTGGGGTAGCCGCGCACCGGGCAAGGCAGAATTGCGCCATGCGCACAAACCGCCTCGACAGTTCACTCCTGCCGTCGGCGCGCCCCGGCGACAAGAGCTTCGTCACTGCCCTACAAAAGGGCCTGGACGTGCTGACCTGCTTCGGCAGGGAAAGTAGCAAGCTCACCTTGTCTGAGGTGGCAAGACTGACGGGCAGCTCCCCGGCATCTGCCCGGCGCGCACTGCACACCCTGCATGCACTCGGGTACCTCCAGCGCGACGGAAAGCGCTTCTGGCTCTCGCCGCGCGCACTTCTAGTCGCGCATGCGTACATCAGCTCCCGGCCAACGCCGCAGCTCGCCCAGCCGCTACTGGTGGCGCTGTCGGAACGAACTCGCGAGTCCGCTACTGTCGGCATGCTGTTGGACGACGACGTGATCATCATCGCGCGTGCGACTGCCCGGCGCAGCCTTTCCACCGGTCTGGCGATCGGCTCGCGTCTACCCAGTTACTGCTCCTCACTAGGTCGCGTCCTGCTGGCCAGCCTCTCACCCGAAGAAGCCCGGTATCGGGTGGAACAGATGCCGCGCTCGGCCTTGACTGATCGCACAATTTGGCGCGCCGATGACGTGCTGGCGCAGGTGGAGCGATGCCGCGAACTCGGCTGGTCCGAAAGCGATGGCGAACTCGAGTTGGGCGT
>CAZZHF010000384.1:0-2216 GCA_964653545.1 uncultured Gammaproteobacteria bacterium
GAGCATCTGGAGCCCTGGCTGTCGTTCGCGTTGCCCAGCGAGGACGCGCGTATGCGCCGCCGCTTGTCGGCCACAACAGCGGAGTTGACCGGGCTATACCAGGCCCTGGTAGGCGAGATGGCAGCGATTGCCAGTCACCTGGATGCCTGGCTGCTGGCCGAACTGCCCGCCGAGCAGCGTCCGCTGCTTTATCTGGCGCTGTCGTTCATGGAATCGGCCATGGCCGTGGAGTGCTTTCACCAACCCGGTCCTCCACACGCCACGACCGCCGAGAGCATGGTCGTGTTCCCAGGGCGGGCGGAGGAGATGTTGAGCCGGGCTTGAACTGCGGCTGATCGGGCCCGAGCTCAAACCCAGCGCCATTCAGGTCCCAGGATGGGCCTGACGAATGAAAGCGCACAGGTCCGCTTTCGTTAAATAAGCTTTGGTCAGCCGATATCCAGCCCACGCAAATCAACCAGGGCATCGGCATCCAGCGGGGCAGCCAGGCTGCCGATTTCGACCATCACCTCGACAGCCCGCCGCAGTCCGGCCAGGTCAATGGCCCCGTCCGTATTCCAGACAGGCAGGGTACGGGTAAAGGCCAGGTCCAGGACCGCCGGGTCGTAGGCAGGGGCCTGCTTGAGAAGCAGGGCGCGCAGGGCTTCCGGATGCGCCTGACAGTGACGCACACCGCGCAGGTATGCGCGCAGCAAGCGGCGCAGCAGGTCGGGTTGTTGCTCCACGAACGCTGCCCGCGCCACTAACAGGCCCCACTGAAAATGCGGCTCGGCGATGCTCGCCGCTTCCACCAGGCGCAGGACACCGGCCGCTTCGCCTTGCGCTACCAGTGGTTCCACCATGAGCTGGGCCGACAGTTCGCCGCCGGCCAAACCATCCAGGGTTTCGTACTGGCTCCACAGCTCGTGGTAGCGCACGTCCCGATCCGGGTCGAGTCCGGCGCGGGTCAATAACATGCGCATCAGGTGGCCATCGCAACTACCTCTGGACAGCACGCCGACGGTGCGGCCGCGCAGCTGGGCAAGGTCCGTGATTTCCGGCCGCACCACCAGCATGAAGTGATCGAGGTTGCCAATGACGCTGCTGGCAACGATGCGTCCGTCCGGAAAGCTGCGGTTGCCGACCGCCTGCAAAAACGGCGGTGTGCCCATGCGGCCAAGGTCAATCTCGCCGCGACCCATGGCCTTTGCCAGCGCATCCCCGCCCGGCACCACGCGGATGCTCAGGTTGATGCCTTCGTCGATAAAGAAGTCCTGGTCGAGCGCCATCAGAAACGGCCAGTCGTGCTGCCCGCCCTGGTTGGCATGACCCCAGGTGAAGGGGGTGAGGCTAGACTGCGTCATGAAGCTGGACCGGGGTTGTGCGGGCAACCGCGTGATTGACGGAGCAGGGCGTGGACCGTCAGGGCAAGGGGTCGTCCCTGGCCCCTTGCTGTTGGCAGGCGGTCTCAAACGTCCTTGGTCAGCTCGTAGGATTGCAGGCCAGGCTTGAATTCGCGCTTCTTGAACGACACCAGCGCCGTGCGGACCCAGTCGTCGTTGGTCTCGCGGGACAGTTCCCACATCTTGGCCATTTCGTAGTCGATGGCCACCTCGAAGTCCATTCCTTTGACTTTCTCGTAGACCTCCTTGGTCTTGCCGAGCACGACGCGGCCCAGGCGGGTCAGCATTTTCACCACGCGGTCGGTTTCGGCATCCAGCCCGGCCAGGGGCACAGCGTTAGTGGCGTAGCCCATTTCCAGCGCCTGCTTGCCGGTGAACGTCTCGCCAGTGAGAGCGTAGTAGAGGGCTTTTTTGCGGGACGGGATGTTGTTGGCATAAGCCCAGGTGGTGCCACCGCCGGGGAAGATACCGAAGTTGATCTCGGACAGGCCCCAGGTCGACTCCTCTGCCGCGATCACGATATCCAGGATCCCGGCCAGCGCCATGCCACCCCCGAAGCACCAGCCGTTGACCTTGCCGATGGTGACCGCCGAGTTTTTTTTCAGGCGCGTGAACCAGCCGAAGGCGTCGTGGTTGATCTGTGCCATCAGTTCCGGCTTGTCGAATGGCTCCAGGAAGCACTGTTCCAGGTCCATTCCAGCACAGAACGCATCGCCCGCGCCGGTGATGACGATCACTTTGCAGCGCGCAGCGGCGATTTCGTCGAGCACCTTGCACATCTCGGCATGCAGGGTCGGGCTCATGCAGTTGCGCTTCTCGGGCCGGTTGAAGGTG
>CAZZHF010000385.1:0-2214 GCA_964653545.1 uncultured Gammaproteobacteria bacterium
CGCTGCCTGGCGTGATATCTGCCCGGATCTGACGCTGCGCAGCACGTTTATCGTCGGCTTTCCGGGTGAAACCGAGGCCGAGTTCGAGTCCTTGCTGGAAGTTCTCGACGAGGCGCAGCTCGACCGTGTCGGCTGCTTTGCCTACTCGCCAGTGGCCGGTGCCGCCGCCAACGCCTTGCCCGGCGCGGTGCCCGACCCGGTCAGGCAGGAACGCCTGGCCCGCTTCATGCAGCATCAGGCGCAGATCAGTGCGGAGCGGTTGCAGGCCAAGGTTGGCCGCACCATCGAGGTGCTGGTGGATAAAGTCGGCGATGACGGGGTGATCGCGCGCAGCTTTGCCGATGCCCCGCAGATCGACGGCGTGGTGTACCTGAGTGACGCTGATGGCGTCGCGGTGGGTGACTTGCTTCTGGTGGAAGTGGACGAGGCGGACGCGCACGATCTTTACGCCGTGCCGCTGCTGGGCTAGGCGGCTTACCTGGCTTACTTATAATCGGCGCGTTACCGCGCCACCTGTGGGGAATTTATGCGCCTATTCGGTAAATCGCTGGAACTGCCCGCGCCCGGACAGGCGCTGCCCGGGCGCGCGACCTCGATCCCGGTAGCGGCGCGGCATTTTGTCAGCGGCGAAGCGCTACAGGGGCCGTTCGCCGCGGGCCTGCAGCAGGCGGTGTTCGGCCTGGGCTGTTTCTGGGGCGCCGAACGGCGCTTCTGGCAGATCGACGGGGTGGTCACCACCGCGGTTGGCTACGCGGGCGGGCAGACCCCCAATCCGAGTTACGAAGAGGTTTGCAGCGGTGGCACCGGCCATACCGAGGCGGTGCTGGTCGTATTCGATCCGGCGCGGGTGAGCTATGCGGCGCTGCTGCGTGAGTTCTGGGAAAGTCACGATCCGACTCAGGGCATGTGCCAGGGCAACGACGTCGGTACCCAGTATCGATCCGCTATTTACACTTTTGACGACGCCCAGCAGGTCGCCGCGCTGGCCTCGCGCGACGCTTTCGCGGCGGCGCTGGCCAGGGCCGGCTACCCGGCGATCACTACCGAAATTGCCGTCGCCGGAACCTTTTACTACGCCGAGGGGTACCACCAGCAGTACCTGGCCAAGAACCCTGGGGGCTACTGTGGTCTTGGCGGCACCGGGGTGGCCTGTCCCTAGCCGATGGCACGCCTGAGTCTTACCTGCAAACTCGGCGCGCCCCGCCTGGGCCAGGCCGCATGACCGAGTCCGCTGCGGGATCCGGCAGCAAACGGATGCGTCGCCTGGGGCTGCTCAGCGTGGGAGCGCTGGGTGTGGTTTATGGCGACATCGGCACCAGTCCCATCTATGCCTTGCGCGAGTGTCTGGCGCATGGCGTCGCCCCCACACACGACAACGTGCTGGGCATCCTGTCGCTGATTTTCTGGACCCTGACGGTGCTCGTGTCCATCGAGTACCAGATGTTCGTGCTGCGCGCCGACAACCGTGGCGAGGGCGGCATCCTGGCGCTGCTGGCCCTGCTGCGGCCCGAGCGTCACCGCGGCGGTGTCTGGTTGGGGCCGCTGCTGCAAAAACTCGCCGTGCTGGGCGCCGCGCTGATGCTGTGCGATGGGGTGTTGACGCCGGCCATCTCGGTGCTCAGCGCGGTTGAGGGGCTGGAGGTGGCCGCACCCCAGCTCGAACCGCTGGTGTTGCCGATCACGGTGGGTATTCTGCTGGCACTGTTTCGTATCCAGCGCGGCGGCACCGGTCGCATCGGCGTGTGGTTCGGGCCGATCACGGCGGTCTGGTTCCTGGTGATGGCGGTGCTGGGAACGGCGGCGATTTTTCGTTACCCGGGGGTGCTGGCGGCGCTGAACCCGGCCTATGGGGCGGCGTTTCTGTATCACGAGGGCTGGGCGGCGGTGCGCATCCTGGGCTCGGTGTTTCTGGTGGTGACCGGCGCTGAGGCACTGTATGCGGATCTGGGTCACTTCGGGCGCAAGCCGATTCAGTACGCCTGGTTCGCGCTGGTGTTCCCGGCACTGCTGCTGTGCTACTTCGGTCAGGGCGCGCTGATCCTCAGTTCGCCGGTCGAGGTCAAGCAGCCGTTCTTCGAGCTGGCACCGCAATGGGCGCTGTATCCGCTGATCGCGCTGGCCACGGCGGCGACGGTGATCGCCTCGCAGGCGGTGATCTCGGCCGCCTTCTCGCTGACCCGCCAGGCGATCCAGATGGGTGTTATCCCGCGCATG
>CAZZHF010000386.1:0-2207 GCA_964653545.1 uncultured Gammaproteobacteria bacterium
CTGCTTGGGGCCTCCGCCCTGGTGCCGGGTGGTGATACGGCCAGTGTTATTACGTCCGCCGGTACGCTGCTTGGCAACCACCAGCGGCGCATACGGAGCACCCTTGTGCAGGCCTTCTGTCACCACGCTCACCACGAAGCGGCGGCCCGGGGAAGTCGGCTTTTTCTTGACTAATGCCATGATACGTTTTCCAGCCTTCCTAAGTCGCCGTCAAGCCGCGCCGGTGAAGTCGATGTCGTGACCCGGGGCGAGCGTGACGTAGCTCTTCTTCCAATCCTGGCGCCGGCCCTGGCGTTTTGGCTTGCCCTTGACACGCAAGGTGCGCACCGCCTCGACCTTCACCGAAAAGGCGTGCTCAACCGCAGCCTTGATTTCATCCTTGCTGGCGTCAAGCGCCACCCGAAACACGATCTGGCGGTGTTTTTCCGCCATCTGCGTACTCTTTTCAGAGATGTGCGGCGCACGAATGATGCTGAACAGTCTTGCTTCGTTCACTGCAACCACTCCTGCACTGCACGCACCGCGTCGGGGGTCAACACCACGCGCTCGGCCCAGATCAAAGCCAAGGGATTCAGATCCTGTACTTCACAGGCCTCGACACCCACCAGGTTGCGCGAGGCCAGGGCGAGTTCCGCGCTCAGCTCGTCGACCACCAGCAACAGGTTGCCGGCCGGAATTTCGAGCTCGGCCAGGCGTCCAACAAGTGCGCGCGTCTTCGGAGCCTCCAGTGGGAAACCATCGACCAGTTGCAAGCGACCCAGGCGCAGCAGTTCCGAGAAAATGCTGCGCATGCCGACCCGATACATCTTCTTGTTGAGCTTTTGCGAGTAGTTCTCGCCGCCACCCGGGAATATCTTGCCACCACCGCGCCACAGAGGGCTGCGGATGCTGCCGGCGCGAGCCCGGCCGCTGCCTTTTTGCTTCCACGGTTTGCGGCCGCCACCGCGCACTTCGCGGCGGGTTTTCTGTTTGGCGTCAGCCTGGCGGCCGTTGGCCATGAAAGCCACGACCAACTGATGGACCAAGCCTTCGTTGTACGGACGGTCGAACACTTCGTCGGCAAGCGTGACGCTGCTGGCGGTGCCGTCCACTGCGGTCACTGGTAATTCCATCTCACGCACCCCCGCGCCGGCCAGTCGCGGTCGCGCGCACGATCACTTCACCACCTTCAGCGCCCGGAACAGCACCTTTAACCAGCAAAAGACCGCGCTCGACATCGACCCGAATGACTTCAAGGTTGCGTTGTGTGCGCTGCACATTACCCATTTGCCCGGCCATCTTCTTGCCCGGAAACACGCGACCGGGGGTCTGGTTCTGGCCAATGGAACCGGGCGCACGGTGCGACAGGGAATTGCCGTGCGTAGCGTCACCACCACGAAAACCCCAGCGCCGCACGGTGCCCGAAAAGCCCTGACCACGGGTAACGCCGGTCACGTTCACTTTCTGGCCGACCTCGAACTGGTCGGCGGTCAGCGTCGTGCCGACGGTTAATTCATCACCTTCGCCTGCCGGCAGACGCAGCTCGTTCAGACTACTGCCTGGCTCAACGCCTGCCTTGGCGTAATGCCCGGTCAGTGATTTGTTCACCAATGCCACACGCTTGCTGCCACGGGCGATCTGCACTGCGCGGTAGCCGTCCACCTCATCACTGCGCACCTGCACCACGCGATTACCGGACACGTCAATCACGGTCACCGGTACACCGGCGCCGTCTGGCGTGAAAATTCGTGTCATGCCGCATTTGCGGCCTACCAAACCAATGGCCATGCCTGGTTTCCTTGCCTGTTAGCTAAATCCGCTGATTTACCGCGCGAATCACAGCGCGGTGTGCGCTATCAGCTCAACTTGATATGTACGTCCACGCCAGCGGCGAGGTCGAGGTTCATCAGTGCATCAACCGTCTTCTCGGTCGGATCGATGATGTCCATCAACCGCTTATGCGTGCGAATCTCGAACTGATCACGCGAATCCTTATCCTTGTGCGGCGAGCGCAGCAGGGTGAAGCGCTCGATTTTCACCGGCAACGGGATCGGCCCGTGTACCCGCGAGCCAGTGCGTTTGGCGGTATTCACGATCTCGCGCGCCGATTTGTCGATCAACTGGTGCGAGAAGGATTTCAAACGAATACGAATCTTTTGGCCGGCCATGTCGGTTACTCAATCACCTTGACGACGACACCGGCGCCGACGGTACGGCCACCCTCGCGG
>CAZZHF010000387.1:0-2165 GCA_964653545.1 uncultured Gammaproteobacteria bacterium
TGACGAAATTATCACCCACGACCGGGTTGTAGATGACGGATATCCGTCCCCGATTGAGGCCGGTGGCCTGGGCCAGGTCATCCGCCACCCCGGTCGACACGGCCACGATAGCGTCTGCCTCGCCGTAAAAGCGTGACACCAATTGGGGCAGTCTGCTGCGTTTGGCTGGCCGGTCGGGCCTGGTGACAGACGACAGTTGCACCCGCTCGCTGAGGACAAGCCGGGTTGGTACCCCCGCCAAGCGCCGCGCCCACAGCGCCATGAGGTTGATTGAGGTTTTGGCCGACAGCAGCGCGGCCGGGCGTTCGAGCTCCAGGTATCGGGCCAACGCCGGCAGATGGCGCAGCGCCCGTGAGGCATGTAATGCCAGAAGCACCGGCCGCAACAGCAACGGCCAATCACGGCCGGCGGCCCGCAGTGCGGCGAGCCGACCCGCGACCGTACCGACCTGCGCGAGGGGGATCATCCGCACACCCTGTGGCACCGAATTGGCCAGTTCACCCCGCGGCCGGCAGACCAGAAGGTCAACCACCAGGCCTCGGCGGGTTAATTCACGCGCCAGGCGCAGCGTTGAACGCTCAACTCCGCCACCGGTCAGCGATTGCAGCAGCAGTGCGACCGTCGCGGATGGCGATGCCTTGGTCACGGCCGATTTCCCGACTCCGCGTTCCATAACGAGAGAATACTGATTCTGGTATTTGGCCACGCCAGTGCACTTGCCGCCGTATGTACGGGCCGCGTTCGCGTAAGGAGCTTGAGCCACACTTGTCCGGTGGCCTCCAACAGGGCCGCTTTCTCGTAGCGCCCGAAACGCGCATTGGCCGCGAGGATTTTCCGCAGCCAGTCGTGTGCCCAGGCCAGGAATGCGCCGTCGACCTGGGTTCTACGCGCAAGTTCGAGATGCCGTAAGCGCGAATTCTGGTCCGTGTTCAGTCCCAACGCCCGCACAGGACCGGCCACGATCTCGGCCAGCGCTTCCCTCTTCTGGCAATCGGCACTTAGTTGGCCGGTGTGGCGGCGGGACAGGATCAGCGCCTCTGGCAGATTGGCCAGACGTGTGCGTTGGGCAAGGTTCAGAAAAAGCGCCCAGTCCTCGCCGTAACGGTGTGCAACATCGTAGGGGTCGTTGCCCAGCAACTCGCGGCGCACGAGGACCGAGGACTGGGGAATACAACAGCGGAACAGCTGCCGGGCCTCGATGTCGGCGTGCATAAAGGGGTAGCGGCGCAGGCGGCCGGTGTGCCTGCCTACGCTATCGATAACCGCGGACCAGGATCCCACCAGACCGATTCCCGGGGAGACATCAAGAAACGCCACCTGCCGCGCCAGGCGATGCGGCAGGGACAGGTCATCACTGTCGAGAAACGCTATGTATTCGCCGCGTGCCTTGGCGAGGCCGAGGTTGCGTGCCCCTCCGGCGCCCACGTTCACGGGCGTGTGAAGCACGATGGTACGGTGGTCGCCGAGTTCGGCGACCGCTGCGCCGCTGCCGTCGCTGGACGCGTCATCGACCACGATCAGCTCGAAATCGGTGAAGGTTTGTCTCAACACGCTGCGCGCCGCAGCCACGACCATCGCAGCGCGGTTATAGACCGGCATGATTACGCTTACGCGGGGGCTGTTCATGATGCTGGATTATCTATCAGTAAGTCGAGATATTGTCTCGCGGCCGAGGCAGCGCTGAATGCCAGGCCACGTCGCTCCAGTCCAGCCGGTTCGACGGGCTCCTCCATGGCGGCCAGAATGGCGGTGGTCAGTGCATTTGCATCGCCCACCGGCGTGAGCCGTCCGTAGTTTCCGTGTTCCAGGATTTCGGATGGACCGGAGGGGCAGTCGGTGCTGACGATGGGGCAGCCGCAGATCAGCGCCTCCGCCAGGACGTTGCCGAAGCCCTCGTAGCGTGATGACAGCACGAACAGCCGCGCCCGGCGCATATACGCCAGGGGATTGGACATGAAGCCCGCCAGGCGTACATCGGCAGCGATGCCCAGTTCTTGCGTCAGAGCTTCGAGTGCCGGGCGCTGGTTGCCTTCGCCTAGGATCAGTAAGCGCGCCAGGCGCTGCTTGCGTACCTGCGCAAAGGCCCGCAGCAGCGTGGCCTGGTCTTTCTGGACGCGCAGTTGCGCCACATTGAGCAGCACCGGCGGCGCGCCCGGCACGAACCA
>CAZZHF010000388.1:0-2163 GCA_964653545.1 uncultured Gammaproteobacteria bacterium
GCCTATCTGGTCCTGGCCGCGCAGCAGCACGACGCGCTGCCGGCGTTCTCGGGCGTCATGCTCGGCTTCGTCGTGCCCTTGACGGTGGTGACGCTGGTGGTGGTGGTGATCCGCCGTCCGGCGGCAGCCGGCGTGCCGTGAGTGAGTTGATGAGCATTCAGGACAGTCTGCTCAGTCTCCGCCGCGCATTGGCAGACGACGTCGAGGCCACATGACGGCATCCATCGTGCAGCGGCTGCGTGAAACAGCCACGACCCTGCCTGCCGGGAGGGTGTCGATGCAAACCCTGGCGCAAGCCCACGGGCCTGCCGCGCACGGCACCTGGCTGCTGCTGATGGCAGTCCCTTGTCTCCTTCCCGTGCCTGGCGTCGGCACGGTGCTCGGCCTGGGAATGGCCGCGCTGGCGGCGGCGATGTGGCGGGGTCAATCCTCTGCATGCCTTCCTCGGCGGGTGGCTGAACTCGAACTCTCACGCACCTGGGCGCAGCGGGTGCTGGGCATGCTTGCGTCTGCCTATTGCGTGGCTGGGCGTTTTGCCAGGGCCCGGCTGAGCCATCTTGCATCCGCGGAGAGACGGTCATGGACCGCCGCCGCGATTGGGTTGATGGCTTTCATCGTCGTGATGCCCATCCCCTTCGGCAACGTGCTCCCGGCGCTGGCGCTGATGCTCATCGGGCTGGGGCTGGTGTTTCGCGATGGTGTTGCGGTTGTCCTGGGGCTGGCGATGGCGGCCCTGGCGATGTGCGTCACTGCGGGCGTCATGCTGATGGCATGGGCCTGGGGGAGTGACTGGCTCCTGGGTTTGTTTTGAATCTGAACAGAAGTTCGAAATGATCTACGCTGCCCTCAAGACCGTTCATGTGCTGGCCATCATCCTGTGGATCGGTGGCATGGCATTTGCGCACTTCTTCCTGCGCCCGGCCGTCGCCCAGCTCGAAGCGCCAGTCCGCTTGCGGCTGATGCACGATGTGCTCGGCCGCTTCTTCCAAGCGGTACTTGTGGCCGCGCTGCTGACGCTGGCCAGCGGCGTGTGGATGCTGGGCCGTGTGGCCAAGCAGGTGGTGCAGTCGAGGGGCAACTTCGAGATGCCGCTGGCCTGGACCGTCATGGCGGCGCTGGGCGTCGCGATGGTCGCGATCTTCATGCACATCCGCTTCGCGCTTTTCAGGCGGCTCGGCCGGGCCGTGGCAGCGTCCGACTGGAGCGCGGGTGGTGCGGCACTGGCGCAGATTCGCACATGGGTCTCGATCAACCTCGGCCTGGGTGTCTTGGTGCTGCTCGTGACGCTGATGCGCTGGACGACTTGAGTCCTGACCCTGCAGACCATTTCCCTGCGTCTCAGACGGCACCGATACGGTCAGCCGACCAAGCTGCCCGACCAAGCACAAGCACGGCGAAGGCGTCCAAGGTGACGCCTCTGAAGACGGCGGCGCGTACGCGCCAGGTCAGTGCCACTCCGAGCGTTACCACCGAGAGGCCGTGGTTCGCCGCTGCCGACGGGTTTCACGTCGGCGAGCGCACATGAGCCCTGGTCTCGCGGAAGCTGCAGCCGTTGGGGCCCCCCTTCGCCACAGGAATGACCGGTCTTCTGTTGATCCGCCGGCTGCTGTGGGTCGGGTCCTGCCGACCGCCGACGTCAACTATCCGGTCGCTCAGCTTGGTGGGCAGCTTTCCGGCGGTGAGATCGCTCGCCCCGATGTCGCTGGCCGACCCTGAACCGACCTCCGCAGCCCTGATCTCGCCGCCCTGAAGCAGCCGGTCGGGCATCGTCTTTGCTCCCGCCACCTCAGCCCAGGTGCTGTGCAAAGAAGCCCAGCACACGCTCGGTGTAGGCCGCCGGCTGTGCGCGGTAGGAGCCAATGTGGCCCTGGCTCTGTGTGATCCACAGCTCGCCGCCTGCGGCTGCTGCCAGGCGCTCGGCGTCCGCGGGCGGGATGAAGCGGTCGCCGTCGCTGTGGATCATCAGGCAGGGCCGCTTGGCCAGACCCAGCCGCACGGCGGCTTCGAGCGGGCGCACGGTCTGCAGCGCCACACCGGTGAGCGCGCGGCCGATGGCCAGCGCGCCTGGCAGCACGAAGCCCGGCAGGTGGGAGAGCTTTCGGTACTGACGCTCGATCATCTGGCCGAAGTCGCAGAAGGCGCTGTCGGCCACCACGGCCTGGA